>JAOTSS010000015.1 GCA_029864805.1 Candidatus Nitrosopumilus sp.
TGGTCTGATATTGGAATATAATTCAAATTTTTGACGCAGAGTAACTGCTACACTTCTTGGAGCGCCTGGAACTGGTATTGTTGTAGTTGGACCCTTAAAACATGCATCTGATTCCTCTAAAATCTTTATTGTCTCATCAGGAATGTATGATTTGTCTTTTCTTCCATTTTTATCCCACTGTTCAGAACCTGCCTCACAGAGAACTATTTCTGATTGGGCATTGCATTCTTTCAAAACTTTGAGCATAGACTCTACTACTTCGGGGCCAATACCATCTCCTTTCATTACTGCTGCTTTTTTACTCAAAACTGTAATTTTTTGAGGTGTTTATTATTTAATTCTACCTTGCACTTGAATAACTCTACATATTTCCTATCGAGATGATTTAATACCTAATTTACCAGAGTTTTTCCAAATGCAGATAGTCCAAATCTCTGATCTACATGTTGGCTCTCAATTTTTACAAGACAAATTTGATACTCTAATTGCTGAAGTAAATGAACTAAATCCTGAAGTGATTGTAATTACTGGTGATTTAACAAATGAAGGATTGATGAAAGAATATGAAAAATGCAAATCTATGTTAGAAAAATTCAATACAAAAAAGATTATTGCAATTAGTGGAAATCATGATTATAGAAATACAGGATATCTTTTATTCAAAAATTTTTTTTCATTTGAATCTATTAATGAATTAAATGATGATGTTGTTTTAGTTACAGTTGGAACTGCTAGGCCTGACAGAAATGAAGGTGAAGTAGGTTACAGACAAAATTTGTGGTTGGAGCGCACCATGAAAAAATACAAAGACAAAGTAAAAATTGTTGCAATGCATCATCATTTAATTGCAATTCCTGATACTGGTTCTGATCAACTAACTGTTGTTGATGCAGGAGATGTACTGCGAACTGTCTTGGATACCAATGTTGACGTAGTTTTATGTGGACATAAACACAGGCCATGGGCTTGGAATTTTAGAACTTTGACTGTTGTGAATGCTGGAACTGCCACCTCTGAACGTGTTCGTGGTTTCTTTGAAAACACTTACAACATTCTAACTATCGCAGACAAAAAAATCCACGTTGATCTCAAAATAGTAGGTGGAAAAAGACTACCAATTGATGAAATTGTGAATAATTATAGCCAATTTACCGATGAGTGAATCAATTTATGGACTTATGCCTAGAAATCCTGAATTTTGAGTCATTTTCAAAATTATTACGTATTTTTTTACAATCTTGTAAGGTCATAATTTTTAAAAATGAATTTGGTGTGTATTGTCTTACATCGTTTTCATTCATGAGAATCTTCTATTCTCCTTTAATTGGAATCAACGTGAGGTGATATGTGATTTTTAATAATATTTTAGTAGCATATGATTCTTCGAGCTTTTCAAATAGGGCTTTCAAAAGTGCTTTGGATATTGCACAATCAAACAAAAGCAAAATCACAATAGTTACTGTCATTACTGGAGTATATCAGCCCTCAATTGGATTTACAATGAAATACAATGAGAAAACACTGAAAAAGTACACAAAAACTCTCCAAAAAACATTCTCAAACTTGGAATCTGCAGCAAAGAAAAAAAATATTAAAATTTCATTAAAACTTTTACAAGATCCATCTGTATCAAAGGCAATTGTAAACTATGTCAACACCCACAAATTTGATTTAGTGGTGATAGGTTCTCACGGTAGAACCGGTCTGAATAAAATGATTCTAGGCAGTGTTGCAAATAGTGTTACACAAAAAGTAAAATGTCCGGTAATGGTAGTAAAGTAGAGAAATGACAATAACAAAAATTCTAGTACCTATAGATGGATCAACATATTCCCTAAAAGCATTTAGAACAGCACTTGATATTGCAAAAAACAATAATGCCAAAATCAGCGTCTTGACCTGTTTAGAAAAAGAGGATGTTGGTGCATGGTATATTGATAAAAGAACAAACAAAAAGATAATAAACGATGCAAAAAAGTTTGCAAAAGACTTTCTTTCAAAATTAGAAAAGCCTGCAAAAGACGCAAATGTTCCAATTTCGTTAAATATTCTTGAAACAAAATCTGCTTCAAATCAGATAATTACATTTTCAAATTCAAACAAAATAGATCTGATTGTAATTGGTTCCCATGGCAGAGGTGGCTTTAACAAATTTCTTTTAGGTAGTGTAAGCAATAAGGTAAGCCAAATAGCCAAATGCCCAGTAATGATTGTAAAATAAAGAGGTGTTCTTTACAATGAGAATTTGTAAAAAATGTGATGTTCAACTGGACATAAAAAATTCACAAGAAAAGAGACGAGGTAATGAACAAACAAACATGCCTACTGAATACTATTGTCCAAAATGTGATCATACAGAGTATGATGAGTAAATTCTAATTTCTCTATAAAGGATTTGACTCTTCACTGTTTCTAAATTAATGAAAATTACCTACGTGACATTTTACGTCCTAGTAATGCAAAGACCCAGCCAATCCCTATTAAGCCACTTCCAAATAGGATGTTCCATTGATAATATTGTACATACTCTTCTTCAAATCTGGGATCTTCTAGAAACTGATCTTGTGGAATGTCAGTAAGATATAGTGCCCAGAATGAAAACCCGACAAATAATGCACCTAATGCAAAAAATGCAATCATGATGTATTTTGGAGCTCCGCGAATCATATTCATTACATGAAATGCCCCTATATGCATGGTAATGATCCAAATAACGCTAAACAAAGTTTGACTTATTTACAGATTAAATCTAGGCATCTTTGTGCGGGGGTCGCCTAGCCTGGTAGGGCGTAGGATTGCTAATCCTATGTCCGCAAGGACACGGGGGTTCAAATCCCCCTCCCCGCGCCATTAAAACTTAATAGACCGATTTAGGAAGTTTTTTTGATGGGACGAAGAAAAACACAAAAAATTATTCGTAGTGGCCCAAAAAATGCTACCACTGGAATGTGTCCTGTTTGTAAAACAATTGGCAAAGTATTCCTTCTAGGTCCGCCTGGACAAGAGAGAGGAAAATGTGAAAAATGTCGCCAAGAATTTGAATTATAGTTCAAAAAGCTAACCTCTCCATCAAAATATTTACCCATAACTTTTTAAGACAATTTTTTTTTGATAGATAATTATGAGTTCAGAAGCTGAAACCATTTATGAACGAGTTGCAAAACTTGAAGATGAAATTGCATTACTTAGAAGCGAAGTAGATATTCTCAAAAAAGCACTGCGAAATAAAATCGCTCGTCATGAAATATCCATGATTAAGAAAGGTAATGATGTAGATTCTATCATTGATTAATTTTTGATTTTATACTTCTAATTAATTCTAAAATAAAATCCACATCTTCTGCATTCGGATGAATTTCCAAATATTTGTTCAAATACATCAGCGCAGATTCTGAGTTTAACAATCTTTCTTCCAAAATCCCTTTGTCTCTAATATCTTCGGGGGATTCAGGTTCTAATGCTAAAACCATATTGACACATCGTAATGCTTTGTCATAAACAAATGATTGTACATAGGAGTTTTTTAAATTACGAGAAATTCTAACAAGAATTTGTTCTGGTTTTACCTCATCTAGATATTCTGGTTGAAATTCTAACTCTCCTCCAAAATTAACATCTAAAATTTCTTGCAAGTCGTCTATGTCTACAAGACGTCCGTCATAGAAGGGATCTAAAATCATTTCTTCATTATATTTTACAAGTATGTGTCCTGGAAATCCTACTATCTTAAGTTCCAATCCTACAAACTTTGCAACTTCTACATAAAGAATTGATAATGTGATTGGAATTCCTAATTTTTTATCTATTACTTCATTTAGAAAATTGTTTTTTGGGTTATAGTAGTCATCATCATCCCCACTAAATCCTAAATTTTCAAAGAGATGTTCATTCAACATTGAAATTAGATATGTTGGATTTTTAACATCATTAATTGACTCTTTAAGTGACATTCCTATTTTACTAATTTTTTTGATGTAATCATCTACATTTAGATCAGGATATTCTAGAATCTGAGCAAATTTTAGACATTTTTCTACCAAATTAAAATTTGGATTTTTTACAAATGCAAACCATTCTGCAACTAATGGATCAAATTTTTCTTCCAATAGTACTAACTCAGTTTTCTCAGGTATAATTGAGGATCTTTTAACTCTCTAGTGTTTGGAGGTATTTCCATCATTTTTTTGAAGGTTTCCTTGCCTAATTTTTCATAAATTACTTTAGTGAATTCTTTTCCCATGCTCTTTCTTACTTGATATGATGAAAAATCCGTTCCCATAAACGTCGTGAGATAATTCTGAAAGTCTTGATCTTCTTTTAGAATCCTCTCAATTGCAAATCCCGCCATTCCTTCCATTGCAGTAAATGCCGCATGATGTTGCTGAATTGGAACTAACCATCTCTTGTAAATGTCTTGTAGTTGTGGAATTGATTCTCCGATCTTTGGATCAATTTCTACATGTGTAAATGTCATTACATCTGGTCCAATTTGCTCAATTAAGAAATGATCTGGATTCAAAAAGAAAAATAGATTTGCTTTTTTTGCAAATGGAAAATCATCTGGAACTGCTTGCAGCTGACAATATTCTGAAAGTTTGTTTACATCTTCATTATCTAATGATAAAATAATTTTTGCTAGTTCTTCGTTTATTCTGTTTACTTCCATTGCAGCATTCTTGTTTATTTCATGTAAATTCCCCTGTACTGAATGAATTAATTCTTCAAGTACTGTCATCTTTACTGCACCAAGATAACCTGAATTCACATTTTCAAATCTTGATTCGTATGGCTCTCCTTGTTTGTGGAGAATTATTTGTGGATATCTTGACAAAATGAATTTGTTTAGATAAATCACTGAATCAAGATAATCCCCATATGTTGTTGTAATTTTAGAAATATATTGGATTGCGTATGTTGAATATACCAAGTATTTTGCAGTATTTTCTTTCATAAGTTCTGCAATACTTTTTAGATCTTCTTTTGCAACAGCATTGAATAATTTTATAACAAATTCTTTTGATTCTGAATCTGCAAATACCTTGTCTCCTTTCAATCTCTTCAAATCTTCTAATTCTAGAAATTTTAACTGAAGATTATTTGGAACTTTGATTCCAACAAAATCTTCTATTTTTTCTTTGAAAATAGGAAATATCTCTTTTGCAATCTCTTCCAATTCTCTGAATTGTACCTTTCCTGCAATGTCTTCTTTGGCTTTAATTGTAAGATGTATGATTTCTCTTTCTTCATCAATCTCGACTGATAATTGACCAAATAGGGCCTCAGCAAACTCTTCAAATTCTCCCAATTTGCATAAAATCAAAAAATACTACATTTAACATTATCTTGATTTTTACATCAAAGAAATTATTAGTTATAATTCTCTGATCTAACAGAAATGCTAGAATCTACTCCTGAATTTCTAAGATGTGTTAAATGTCGTTCTAAACTAGAATTGGATGCATTTAAAATTAAAAATGAAATTGTGGAAGGGATTTTAGAATGCAAAAAATGCAAACTTGTATTTCCAATTATTGAAAAAATTCCCATTATATGGGATGATTTCTCCAATTATCTCTCCAATAGGAAAATTTTAGGTGGGAAACTCTATCAATCAGCAACCACTGAAAAAATGAAAAGTTTTTTAAAATCATCTTTGTCAAAAATTGTTTTTATTGATGATAAAACTTCTCTTGAAGAAAGATGGTCAAAAATATATCAAAATAGTAGGCATTCAAAATTTTATTCTTTAATAAAAAATAATCTTGAATCCTTACCTAAATCTAATCTTGTATTGGAACATGGATGTTCCATTGGAATTATGACTTCATTTCTTGCTGATTCTAGTAAAATGGTTTTTGGAATAGACAAGTCATTTAATGCATTAAGATTTGCTAAAAAGTCTTACAAAGATAATCTTGATTATATTTTAGCTGATTCACTGTCTCCTGTATTTGCAAAGTTGCAATTTGATCTGGTGATTGCATTAAATATTCTGGAATTGATAGAACCTTTAGAATTATTAAAACATATTTCAAAACAAATCTCTTCAGGCTCTTTTGTAATCTCTGACCCCTATGATTTTGATAGGGGTGCAAATTCTGTCAGAAAACCCTTGGACGAATATCAATTACGCACAAATTTGGAAAAATTTGGATTCAAAATTTTTCCCAAAACAAAAAATCCTTCTTACATCCCCTGGAATTTAAAACTCAATCCACGTGCTACTCTAAACTATAGAGTAGATTTGATAATTGGAAATAAATCCATTTCTTAAATCAAGTCTTTCCAAATTCCCTGAAACTCATCACTAGCAACTACTGTAACAATTTTTATCTTACCTAGTGGGGTTAGATCTTGTCTTTTGTCATAATATGCAAATTCTCCTTCTTTATCCGGATAAATTGTGATTATGTCTTGTTGCCCTGGTTCTAGTAAATCTGTTTGAACATTAAAGTCCTCAATGTAAAGTCTATGATTTGTCGTTCCATTATTAATTACAGTTAGTACGTATGCAAATGACGTACGTGAAAGCAATGTGGGGTTGACATCTCCTGCTACCCCCTTTATTGCTCTAATCTGTGTTTTTCCATCAATGTCTTCGAAGATCACCGTGTGCTCTACCTTTTCTGGCCAGAAAATTGCTACATGTCTAACATTTCCCTGTCCGATGAATCCTACAATTATAGCTAATGCGATCATCCCACCTATCAAAGCCACAATTATCAAAATTTTATCATTTGATTGCAATACTGTATTATTTTATTTTTTTATCCTTAAAGAAACTAATGATAATTCCCAATTAAAAATTTGGAAAAAAACCAGATAATTTAAGAATCACTATGGGATAGTTTTTCTGTCGTGGTTCTTTACTTTATCAATAAAATAAAGCGGGTATCAAGCAAACCTTCAAAATGTGTGAATTGTAATGGATTGAAGATCAAAGATGATGCAGTTTTAGCTACAATTGGTCCCTCTGAAGCAAATGCTGACTATGTTCCGTCAGTTCTATGCCTTTCCTGCGAAACTTTGATGATAATTACTACTCATTCAGAACTAGTCGTTGGAATTCATCATTCAGTTGGAAATCAAGTTTCTATGCGTGGCTCTTAAAACAAAGTTGGAATAATCTGTATTGGTATAATAATAAATAAAAAACAAGGTTTCAAAAGATTATTTCTTTTTTGAAGCCTTTGCTTTTGTTGTTTTAGCTTTTGTTGTTTTAGCTGCTGCTTTTTTCTTGACTGCCATATAATGGCTGTTATTTTGGTAGAATTTCTACTTGTAAAATTAAAAAAAGTATACAAAATGGGTATTCTTTAGAATGCAATTTACTAGTAATATTCTATAAAAAAAGAACAACAATGAAATACTGAAATCATGTATCATAATACATGGCATCAATCATCATAATTCCTGTGATTATCGTCACAATTGCAGGGCTTTTAGGATATCTTGTTTATCGATTTTTAATTTATGACTTGTATTGCAAAAGATCTGTGAATCAAACACTCTTAAAATATAATATTAAAAAAACTCCGTCTCAAATAATTAAAGAGTATTATCATAACAAAGGAGAATCAATCTCTCATAAGGAAATTCAAATCCTTGAAAAAAATTATAGGCAGAACGAACCCGAACAATTTCTTGCAATGTATGATGCAATAAGAGATAAATCAAAAAATAAAGAACCTAATTAATTATTTTCTTAATAATCTAAGGGGTCACTGGTATTGAAATGAATGGTGTTCCTCCTTCGCCTACCACAAGTGGTAATTTACCATCCCATGCTTGTGTCTTTAACCACTCTAAATAATTTGGATTTTCAGATAAAGCTTTATTAATAATTGCAATTGCTTCTGCTTCACCTTTGGCTTCAGCAATATTTGCATTTGCAAGACCTATGGCATTAGCTTCTCTTTGTCTTGCTTCAACTTCTATTCTTCTCAAGTCATTTTCTGCTCTCAGCGCATTTTGCTCTGCCTCCACTTTGGATTCAATTGCTTGAGCAAATAATGGTGAGAATTCAAAATCTGTAATTGAAATTACCTCTGTAACTACTTCAAATTGATTTAATCTTTCAGTAATTGCAACTTCAATATCTTGTTTAACCAGAGGTCTTTTTGTAATTAATTCTTCTGCATTATACTTTGCAGTAACTTGTTTTACTGTTTCTTCAATTGCTGGTTGAATAACTCTATTTTCATAATCAAGACCTAGATTCTTGTATAACCTATGTACTGCCTCTTTTTCTGGATGATAGTTTACAGTTACAGTTGTTTCTACTGTTTGCAGGTCTCTTGATGCACTACGAGCATCACTTGCATACTTTAATGTACGAACTTCAATGTTGACTACTTCATCTTGGAATGGAACTACGAAATGTAATCCTTCTTCAAGTGGAGGCTGTGTTAGATCAACTGCACTCCAATGTAAAAGAACTCCTCTGTGACCCGAATCCACAATTTTTACAGAAGCTGTTGCCACTATTCCAATAATTATAAGAAGAACAATTGCTACTGCAACACCTTTTGCTGCACTCATATTCACATTTACTTTAGGTGATTGATATCTTGACAATGCTAACTGTATTATCTAGCTACTATTATATCAACACCTTTCTAATTCTGTTTTAGCATTAGAATTATTGTCACTCAACAGATTTAAAACATCTAGTTCTATCACAATTAATGGCAGATCCTAATTTTTCGTGGATTTATTTAGTGATTTTTTTGGCAATTCCATTAGCGAGAATAATTCCTCGATTATTGGCCAAAAGGGGAATTGGAATAAAATCCTCCCAAACAATCAAAGAGAGACAATATGCTCCAGGCTTTGATAATAATGCTCAAAAACCTTCAATGGGATATTTTGAACCTAAAACTGAGCCATCTAAACCTCAAACAAAATCGATGCTAGTTTTAGGAGAATTAAACAGAGGAACAAAATACTTTGAAAATATTCAAAAAAACACAGGAATTGATAACCGAGAACTTGAATCAATCTTGAAAGATTTAGAAAACAACGGAATGCTAAAAGTGCATCAAAAACAAGGATTATTTGGTCTCAAAACTGAATTACTTCCCACAGAAAAGGGGTTTAAGGAATATTATTCTTAGAAATATCAATCATAGTCGGTTTAAATTAGCGAGAAGTGGTAACTTTACATGATTCGCATTAGTAAAAAAAGAGGTGAATTTATTTGGTAAGTCCAAATCAAAACTCTAGCTGTATGCGATGTGGAAAAAATTCCATGCTAACTGATGATACTACCGGTGAACAATTTTGCTCCAAATGTGGCTATGTTGTCTCTGAAAAAACCCAAGAATCTGGTCCTGAATGGAGATCGTTTCAAAAAGATGGAGGTGCAGATCCTGCAAGAACTGGCGCTCCTTCGTCACTTCTAATGCATGATATGGGATTATCCACTGTTATCAATCCCTTAAACAAGGATGCTTCAGGAAAACCACTTTCTACATCAATGAAGAGTACTATTGAACGTCTTAGAACTTGGGATAACCGAAGTCAAGTTCATGAACCTGTTGATAGAAACCTGAGACAAGCTCTTGGTGAATTAACTAGATTAAAAGACAAGATTGCAATTTCTGCAAACGTTCTTGAAAAAGCAGCTTACATTTACCGAAAGGCATTGGAGAAAAAACTTGTCCGTGGTAGATCTATTTCTGCAATGATAGCTGCTTCTCTGTATGCAGCATGTCGAGATACTGCCACCCCTAGAACACTAAAAGATGTTGCAGATGCTGCAAACGTAAAACGAAAAGATATTGCAAGGTGTTATAGATTATTACATTATGAATTAGAACTAAAGATGCCCGTTGTTGATTCAGTTCAATGTATTGCAAGAATTTCAAGTAAACTTGATATCACAGAAAAAACAAAACGATTTGCAATAAAGGTGCTCAAAGAAGCCCAAGAACGTGAAGAATCGGCTGGAAAAGATCCAATGGGTCTTGCAGCATCAGCATTATACTTGTCATGTGTTCATAATGGTGCATCTGTAACTCAAAGAGACATTGCAGAAGCTGCTGGCGTGACAGAAGTTACTATAAGAAATAGATACAAGGGATTGAAGGCTAGCAATTCATAATTATTTTTGAAAAAGCAAAAAAATCAACTCTGGATCGATACTAATCTTCACACGATACTTAATCCTTGCACAGATTACTATTCTTTTGTGGATTGCAAGAAAGGTTTTATTCATAATTTTGCATATTTCTTAATTCTTGACACTAGACGATGTATCAATTGTGGTCTTGATGAAAAAAATATTTCATAAACAAAATTCTTTTTATTTATATGATTTTTATTCCAATTAGTTATTTGTACTAAATAAAATGTGAAACCAATGACTTCTTTTATCCTGAAATGCTATTTTTAAAATTTGTTGAAACAATTTCTCAAAAACTATTAAATGAAAATTGATCTAATGTAAATAACAAATTTATCATATATTCATTAATGGTAAATATTTCAAAAATATATTAATGAAATTTTGTTCTAGTTGTGACACTAAACTCTCACAAAATTTTGAGGATGTTGGAGGTCCATGGGTATGTCCAAAATGCAATCCTGAAAAAGTAATTTCAAGAAGACCAACTTATGGAATAAATTATTCTGGCAACACAAAATCTTGCTCTAAAGGGTGTGGTGCTCAAATCTATTGGGATGATGAATTCAAATCAGACAGTGGTAAATTCATTCCAATTGATTCACGAACCGATGAGCCGCACAGATGTGATGGTCCTACAGAATCTGAACCATATTATCCTGATGAAATAAAAAAATACAGAAAAGAAAAAGAGAGTAGACCTGAACCAAAAACTCCAATACCTACAGAAATTTTATTTGATATTAATAAAATTCCAAAGTCACTAATTGATAACGACGGGATAATTCATGAGATAATTAAAGGTCATAAAGAAAAGTCCTTGGGCATAATTCATTATGAAAATATGCTCTCGCCAGAACCTGAAAAGATTCCAGTTAATAGTTTAAAAGATATCTTATCTGAAAATATTTTAAAAGGAATTGAAAAATACGGCTTTTCAGGATTGCTTCCATTTCAAGAGGAGTCAATTCGCTCAATTCTAAAGGGGAATAATTCAATAATTTCTGCACCAACTGGCTCTGGAAAGACTGAGGCCTTTTGTATTCCAATATTGCAAAAGATCTCTCAAGAAGAACAGCCTGGAGTATTTGCATTACTTGTATATCCCCTTAACGCACTAATTGATGATCAAGTATCAAAGATATCTCATCTAATTGATAGATGTGGATTGAAAAATACAGTTGCTGTTTTTTCAATTCATGGTGGCCAAAGTTCTGAATACAAAGATATGATAATTTCTGATGCTACTAAAAAATCACTTATCATTGCAACAAACTTTGATTTTATCAATTATCATCTAATATTACAAGACAAAAAATGGAATCAATTATTCAAAAATGCAAAAATCATTGTTATGGATGAGGCTCACTCTTACACCAGCTTTCATGGATCAAATGTCTATCATGTATTAAGTAGAATGAAACGATACATGGGGGAAATTCAATTTGTTGGTTCTTCAGCTACACTAGATAATTCTAAAGAATTTTTTTCAAACATGTTTGATTTGCCTCAAGAATCATTTTCATATATCAAAAGTAAGATTAGACGAAAGCATAACATGCACATGTTTTTCATTATGCCCATAAAATATGGACAGCGAACCACTATGGAGACGCTTGCATCAATCTGCTACAAAAATAAATCCACACAGTTAATCTTTAGCAATTCTCATAATGATTCAGAATTTCTTGCATCAAACGTAGAAGAAGCAAATGATGGTATTAGAATTCAAATACATCGAGGTGGTCTGGATCAAAATAACAGGAAACTTTACGAGTCTCAGATGAAAGCAGGGGAATTAGATGCATTATCTTGCACACCTACATTGGAACTAGGAATAGACATTGGACATGTGGATGTGGTTATATCTGCATTCAAAAATGAGTATGATTCTTTTGTGCAGAGAATTGGGCGAGCTGGTCGTATGGGCCAAAAATCTTACGCCATCTGCGTATTTGATCCTGATGATGCTGCTTGTCATTACTTTGCACGTCACATTGACGATTATCTCTCTCAAGATCACGTTATACCAATAAATAAGAAAAACCCAATTATTTCAGACAAACACACAGAATCAATTCAAATTGAAAAGGAGGCTGCAACTGAATCTGATAAATCACAATTTTTTGACTTTGCAAATAGCATCAATTTACGAGGAACATCCGGTGAGATTGCGATATACTACAATTCTAAAAAAATTGGAACGCGCGGTATACCTGTAGGGTATTATCAACTGCATCAAAATGCAATTTATCACTTTAACAAACAAAACTATGAGGTTATCTCTCTGATAAAATCACAAAATGGTGCAAGAGCATATTTGAAGAGATCATATGAAAAGCAAAAAAGAACAATCCCTATTGTTAGAACATCTATTCTTCAGACATCTGAAAGAAATGCAATACATCGAGAAATTATTATGAAATCTAAAAAATTTGCGTTGCGTTATGGTGTTATTGAGCTTAGCAGAACTATTACAGGATATGTTAAAGGAAATTACAACGAGTCATCCGAAAACTTTGAAACTCACAATGGGACAAGTATTTCATCCTGGAGGAATTTTAACTGGAAATCAAAACATTCCTCAATAAGTATCATAATCCCTCCAGAATTTATTTTAAAATCTAACCTTGAATCAAAAAGCCAGATATCTGCAGATTCTAGAATTCATACTATTGTACATGTGTTTGTCAATGCTGCAAAAATTATCACAAAATCCGAATCAAATGACATTGATGCGTATTATGAAAATGGAGTAATCTATCTTTATGATAATTCTTCAGATGGATTTAATGGCTGCAGTAAAATAATCTATGATGATTTTGAAAAAATTCTCAATACTTGTTATTTTTTACTTCATGATTGTGATTGTCCCGTAGATCCCAAACAAAAAGAATTAATTAAAAAAGGTGAGAAATGGGGAGGATGCCCAAAATGTACATTTACTACAAATTATTGTGTTACAAAAAACAAAGACTTGTCAAAAAATGATGCAAGAGAATTTTTTGCTATTTTTTCTAATAAAATCTAGATTTCAAAATCTAATTGTTGCTCAAATTATTACTTTCACATCATGAAAAATTGCTTAGTTTTGAGCCCATTTTAATGAAATTTTATGTGCCGGGGGCGAGTTTCGAACTCGCGACCTCCAGATTATGAGTATTGCCTTAGTTGGAGAACCGTTAGAGATTACCAAGCGAACTGGCACTCTAACCAGGCTGAGCTACCCCGGCATACTAGATGTCTAAAAATTTGGGAAATTAAATGATTCTAAAATAAATGCAATTAATTATCAGATTATGTTTTTACTTCAAATCATTCCACTTTACGTTTTCATCTTTAACCCAGAGGAATTTCTTTTGTAATGCTGATGTGTATAATTTCTCCCATTCCGCACCTACCTCATCAGTCCATGCTTTGAATATGCGAGGATCAATGTAATTTCTTAATGATGTTCCAATGTTGTAATCTTTGGTTTTTTCAGACAAGTCAATTTGTAACTTTAATTTCTGCAATCTTTCTTTGTGTTTTTTCTTTTGTTTTTTGATTTGTTCATTTATCGTTTTAATTCTTTTTTCTTTGTTTTTCTTTTGGGTATCTGTCTTTGGTTGCGATGACTCCACTTTTTTTAGCGTCTCTTCAGCCTTCTTCCAGGATTCGTCTTTTTCTATCTTTTTGAGGGCATCTCGTTTCTTTTCTAATGACTGTTCGAATGTTTTTGGAATTGTTCTTTTGTGATTGCACATCATAGCTGCCTCAAGATTTGCCAATTTTGCATGATATAGTTTCTCATTTGAAGTCTTTCCTTTCATGTTATCATGCTCTACAAGATAGTTTTTGACAACTGTTGTAGCCAAGTATGTTCTGAATACCTTAGCAGTTAAACCCTTTACGATACTAGAATAATATGCATTTACATGCCTTGATGTTATATCATCAAAAATCTCGTCTTTTGGTTTTTTCTTCTCGACTAATTTCTTTAGATTTTCTTGAAATTGTTTATCGTGTCCTTCTGCCACTATTGTCTCTTGCCATCTAACACTATCTTTACCTAGAAAATCAAATTCAATAGTATTTCCTGATATTTTGATGTGTTCTTTTCTAAGGGTGGTTGCACCTACAGTATCTGCCTCATCTGGATCTTTTTCGTCTCCAACTCTCATTGCAGTTCTATAAATCAAATAACAAGCTGTTGCAATTCTGCTTATTTTTGGATCCTTGCTTTTCATGTCCTTTACAATTCTATCTTTAATTTTGTCAATCTCTTTTGCAAGCTTTACAGCTTTTTCGTACTTTTCCTTATCCCTATCTTGTTTTAGTCCTGCAGTGTCTGCAAGCCATACGTATTTCCTTTTTTGTGTAAGAAAATCCATCCAGCTTGCCAACCACATAGAGTCCTTATCATGAATAATCTTTCCCCATTTACCTTCAGGTACTTTGGCTTCTTTGCCAAGATTTAGTGTAACATCTTTTGCGGTGACTCTGGGCTTCCATCTTCCTCTTAGTGGATGTTCTCCTCTTCCAATGAAGATTCCAGGCGGTTCTGCCATGTAATTTCCAACCTCTACTTCTTTTCTATCCATTATGGCAATCCCGTATTTTGCTTTCAATTTTTCGCGTATCTCTTTTCTTTTGGCGGCAAGTGATTTTTTCTCCTCTTTTGTCATCATCTCTTTACGATCTTTTTCTTTGTCAACTACCTTGTAGGCGTTTGAAAAATCAATGTCTTCATATGATATTTTCTTAAATTTTGAATCTAGAGTTTTAGCAAAATCTGCTGTAAAGTTTTTTTGAAAGACTTTATCTTGAACATATGGTGTATCCTTCTTTTTTGCCCACTGGTATATCATTTCTTCTTGGTTAAGATCAAGTGGTGTATTTTCGCCTTTGATCTTTATTGTGATACCTTGAGCCTCATATTCGGGAGGGAATAATATTCCATTATGTTGTAACGTTTTCCATTTCATTATTTTCACTTTAAAATTGCGGACTTTGACAAAAACTCTATCTTATGTGTATATCAATTTAACGTACAAGTTCTATTTCAGCCTGGGAATATCTCTTTACTTAGATATTTCTCAAATTCTAGGTCTGTTTTCATCTTTTTTGCTTCCATAAACATGACTGCATCAGTTCCTACAATGTATCTTGGCAACATCTCATCGTCATGAATTGCTTTCATTACTACTTTGGCAACTTCAGATGGTGGTGTTCCCATCTGTACCATCATCTTTAATCCTGAAAGAATGTGATCAGTGATCTCTTTGTATTTGGGATCCTTCGTTGAATCTGGAATTAGCATTGATTCAAAAAAGTTTGTTTTAATCACTCCTGGTTCAATTAAAGTAGTCTTTATTCCGAACTGCCCAAGTTCGTATCGTAGACATTCACATAGCCCTTCAAGTGCAAATTTTGAACTGATATATGCTGAAGATCCTGGCAGTCCCATTCTTCCTGCAACTGAACTGATGTTTATGATATTTCCTGATTTTTGTTTTCTCATTATTGGGGCAACTTCTTGAATTATTTTTACAATACTAAAGAAATTAGTCTCAAACTGTTTTCTAAAATCATTAACTGAAATGTCTTCTGTACATCCAAATTGCCCATAGCCTGCATTGTTTATTAAAACATCTATTCTTCCACAATCTGAAACTATCTTCCTTATTGCAGAAACAATTGATTCCTCCTTGTCAACATCTAATTGTATAATTTCAATTGAAAGATTTTCCTTTTTTGCAGCTTGCTCTAATTCGCCTGATTTTTTTATATCTCTCATGCTTGCAAAAGTTTTGTATCTGTCCCTTGCAAGTGCCAATGCTGATTCTAATCCAATTCCTGAGGAACTGCCTGTAACAAGAGCTACTTTTTCCATAATATTGCTAGATTTTTTGGTCTATTTATCCCATTTTGATTTGTCATACTAGTGGTCTGTCTCCTTCGGTAGGATCTATCAATTCTGTTTTTTCCCCTTTGTTAATTCTCTCAAGAATTTCCAATGCTGAATATTTATGGAGAAATTCATTATTGTTTCCACATCTGTATGAGAATGTACATCGTGGACATCCTGACTCATTTTTACAAGGACATTCTTTTACAATATGCATACTTCTCTCAAGGGCTTTTTCAAATCTATCGTACAATGCTTTACTGGCCCCATTTCCACCAATGGCCCCATCATAGATGAAAATCAGGCCTGAAGTACCTAATGATATTCCTCCCAAGTCTTGAGAAACTCCTCCTGTTATCATATTACTTCCTTCAATCACAACATGTTCTGTTGCATGATATCCGCTGGCTTCTACATAGTCTTCATCTTCTGCTTTCTTTATTACTTTGAGAGGTCTTGGTGCATGAAAGACAATCCCTTTAGTTACAAAATCGTACTCTAGTGGTGTATCTAGCATCACTTTTTCTCCCTGAGTAATTTCTTGCCCTAACTCTATGTTGACATACCCGTAAACTTTCTTTTGAATATGTAATTTACAAAATGCAACTTCCACCCCATTTGCAATTCGTTTTTCAAAAACGGTTTCTACTGTAGGCCATTCTTCTGTTAGTGATTTTGTGTAATATGGATAATCCCTTGAAATTCTTTCAAGTCTTGCAATATTTTTTTTAGGATAGCCAAATTCTTTTACTCTGTAACGAATACCTGCCAAAAAATAGATTGCATCTTTGTGTAATTCTTCTAAAGCAATTGGCAGAATTCTATCTCCAACTTTTCTATCTGATAGAAATATATCAATGGATTTGCCTATTCCTCTGATACTATATTCATTTAACATGGAACTTATTTTATCGAAATTGGGAACAATTCTATTGTTAAATATTTTCAGATTTTCTTTGATGATGTGGTGCTCAATAACCTCTTGATGTTCATTTAATTCGTGTTTGGATATTGGTCTATCGCATGCCATTGCTAATACTTGAAATTCTTCTACAAATGGATTCTTTGGATCAATGTACGTTTTTTCAATATCTTCAAAATAATCATCAGGATGATTTTTGTAGTACTGAGATATGGGATCATTTCCCAATGTCAAAAATGCGTATCCTCTTTGACCTTTTCTTGCAGCCCTTCCGATTCTTTGGATTAATCTATTCACAGGAATGGTAGATGATATGACACAATCTACATTTCCTACATCTATGCCTAATTCAAGCGTGGGAGTGCAAGAAATAGCTTGCAGTTTGTCCTCTTTGAATTGCCTCTCTACTGCAGTTCTATAGTTTGCCATTAACCCTGCTCGATGAACTTTGATGTTGACTTTTTGCTTCTTTGCTTGTATTGCTAAAAGCTCTGAGTTTAGATGAGAGTTGTTAAACACCATGGTCTTATGATTTTTTTCTGTCAGTTTTTTTGTAAGTTCCACCATTAGATTTCTTTGAGTTCTAAGTGATGGGAATAGCATTACAAAATCTGTTTGACCTTTTTTCCCAGAACCATGAACAATTTGCATTTTTTCTTCAAACAATTGCTCACAGAATTTTTTTGCGTCATCTAATGTAGCAGACGCTGCAACAAATTGTATCTTATTACTACAAATTCTTTTGAGTCTTTTGATGATGTAGTGAACATTAGATCCAAAAATTCCAGAATAGACATGTGCTTCATCTACAATCAGAATTCTGGTGGATGACAATAATGATGAAAATTTTGTTTGGTGCCACATATGATAATGTAACACATCAAAATTTGTAACTAAAATTTGAGGAGGCTCATCAATAATGTCTCTTCTATCCGGAACTTTTGTGTCTCCGTCAAAAACTTTGACCTCTACACCGATCTTTTCTGCAAATTTTTGAATTTTTGGGGTCTGATCTCGCGCTAAAGCTTTTGTTGGATAAACAAAAATTGCAAAGACATTTCCTTTATTTGCCTCTTTTTTGATTCTTTGAATTACTGGAATCAAAAATGCTTCTGTTTTCCCAGATGCAGTTGGTGCCTCAATAATGACGTTCTCTCCAAATACAATTTCTTGTATTGATTCTTCTTGAAATTTATAAAATTCTTTAATTTTTAATTCTTTGAGATGTTCAGTGATGGATTCATCCAATCCCATTTCTTCAATTTCAGAACCCATCTTAGGCTCAGGATTCTTCAAAACTCTATATTGTGAAATATAGTCTTTCTTTGAAAATAGAATTTCTTCTGTAATTTTATCCGGCTTGTTATTTCCTATCATCTCCTTGATTTCATTTTCTGCTCTGATGATTCCTTCCTCTTTTAGCCCTTCTGATAGTCCCTTTTCAGTAACTAATCCTTTATCAAATCGTGAGAGGAATTCAAGAAATACCTCGTCAATATTTTTTGAAAATTCTAACAGATCTTCTATACCGCATTTTTCACATGAAACATGCATTTTCTTGTTGAATGTTTTTTGTATCTCTATCTTTGATTTACATTTTGGACATGAGAATTTCAAGATCTACTTTATTGCTCTTACCTTGGTGATTTATTGTTTAATCATAACTAAAGACCAATGACATTATTAAGCTAGAAATAGTTTTGAATTTAAAAATGAAAAAAATTGAAATTAACAAAATTTACAATCTGAACTGCATTGAAGGAATGAATTTAATTTCTAAAAATAATATTGATCTTGTTATTACTGATCCCCCCTTTGCCATTAATTTTAAGGCAAAAAAAGCAAATTACAACAGAACCTCATCACGAGTATTATCTGGTTACAATGAAATCAAACCTGAAGATTACTATGATTTTACATTTGGATGGATGAGTGAGGTTTTTCGGATTTTAAAGGATTCTGGAAGCATGTATGTTTTTTCTGGATGGAATAATCTTAAAGATATTTTACGTGCATTAGATGATGTTGGATTTACCACCATAAATCACATAATCTGGAAATATCAATTTGGAGTAGTTACGAAAAAAAAATTTGTTACCTCTCACTACCATTGTCTTTATGTCTGCAAAGATGACAAAAAACGAAAGTTCTTTCCATTTACTAGGTTTCAAAAAGACGACAAAACAAAAGATGGGAGAAGTCTTCATTATAAAGACAAAGAAGATGTGTGGGATATAAAAAGAGAATATTGGACTGGAGATGAAAAAACTCCTACTAAACTTCCTTCTGAGTTAATCAAAAAATTATTGGAATACTCTAGTGAAAAAAAAGATATCGTACTTGATCCATTCCTTGGTTCAGGACAAGTTGCAGTAGTAAGTAAATCTCTAAATCGACGTTTTCTAGGTTTTGAAATTGTTCCCGATTATTACAAATTTGCCAAAAAACGACTTGATAAAAACATGTACAGAATCAAAAACTCAAACTAGTTATTTCTTTTCTGATTCGTCGATTCTTTTTTGACCTATTTTGTCTGAGATGCTTTTTCGAAGTTCCTCATCTGTCTTATCTTCTACTTTAACCCCTGCTGATCTTGCAATCGTTTCTAACTTTTCTCTTTCTGTTTCTACAGGTCCTGAGATCTTTGATGATTCTTCAGTAACCTCCTTCATATGGTCTTGGATTTCGTTTTTTGCCTTGTTGTATTCATTTACTGCTTTTCCTAGTTTCCTTGCAGCTCCTGGAAGTCTACCCGTTCCTAAAATCAACACTAGTACCACAAAAATTATGATTAACCATTCACTTCCCCCTACATTTAGTGAATGTTCAAACATGTTCTGGTTTAGCTAAATTTGAAATTAAACGTAATGTTGAAGATTTATGCCTAGAAATCTGTATTCTCATTAAATATCATGTATGAGAAGCACTTATTGATTTAAATAAATTCAGGACTGTTGTATTTTATGAAAAAAATTGAAGCCATCGTCCAATCAGGTGCAAAAGATGCAGTTGTTGCTGCAATCAAAAAAATTGGTGTTGGTGGTGTAACTATTCATCAAGTTCAAGGACAAGGTTCTCAAGATCCGCCCCTTGTTGGGCAATACTTTAGCAGAGATATGATAATCTGTGTTGTAGAAGATCCTAAAGTTGATGAAATTTTAGATGCAATTGCAAATATTGCGTGCACTGGTACTAAAGGTGATGGTAAAGTCTTTGTCACTCCAGTAGATGATGCACTTGATATTTGCACCAAAAAACGTGGAACCACATCAATCTAATTTAGAACTCTTTGTGGTTCTAGTTTATTTCTAGATATTATTGCAAATACTGCCACTCCAACTCCTATAATGCAAAATAAGATGTATGGTGTTTCATTTCCAAATGATTGCGATATTGGACCTCCAATAGTTGGCCCAATTGCCCAACCCATTCCAAAAATTGTTTCATAAGCTCCAATTATTTTTCCTGAAATTCCTTTTCTAGTTTTACTCAAAATTATTTCTAATGTGAGTGGAAAGAAAATACTAAATCCAAATCCCATCAAAGCTAAGGCAATGCCAAAACTAATGATTGAATCTGCAAAAATTGATATTGCTAGACCCATTGAAACTGCAATTGTTCCTGCAATCAGAGTTTGACTGGTATTTCTTGCAAATTTTCCTGCTAGTGCAAGAGATACAACTCGTGATATCCCAAAAACAAAATACAACAACAAAATATCTGCTGCAGTCATACCTCTGTCATTTAGAAATGCAGGATAAATCGTAAGAATTATTCCAAATGATGATGTACAAAAAATCAACAATATTATTACTTCTGGAAATTTCTTCATCTCTTTAATTGACGACAAGGAAAACCCTTCATGGTGGTTTCTTACACTTTTTCTTGAGGCTAAAAGTGAAGTAACTATTCCTGCGGCCAGAATAAACGCTGCAATTTGGAATAGAATTCTGTATGTAATGTCTAGCCCTTCTAAGAATACTGTTCCAAGTAAAGGTCCTATCATAAACCCAATTACAAAAAACATTGTAAACCAAGAGATATTTTTGACTCTGTTTTTCTCCGTACTCTCATTAGAAATTATGGATTCACATGGCGGCCAAAAAAATGCGTGAGCTATTCCAGTCATTATCCTAAATCCCATTATTTCTGGAACTGATTGTGCAATTGATAGAAGATAGATGGATGCAGAATTAATAGCAGCTCCTAATGCAAGCAAATACCCATTGTTAATTCTATCCAGAAGAATTCCTACAAACAATGGAATGAACATATACGGAATGAAATTTGTTAATCCGATTAATCCCAGCTCAGAATATGTTGCACCAATGATATTCTTTGCAAATACTGGCAAGATTGGGCCATGAAGTCCATATGAAATTCCTATGATTAGACCTGTGATGTTAACTAGTATCAGAACTCTATTCATTTGTATGCGGCAACCATTATTGCCCCACCCATAAGATCTTTCTCAAATTCAACTCTGGAAAATTTTTCTAGTAATAACCCCTCTAACTTTTTATTAGCAGGCCATCTCTTGAAAGTCCCATACAATGTTCCAAACTTTAATCCTAATTTTCCTCCTGCGATAAACGCAAGAATTGGCAGAACACATCGTAGATAAAATGAAACTCCTGCTCTGATGAATGCTTCATCTGGTTTTCCTAAATCCACAATTACAAATCTTCCCTCTTTTTTTAACACTCTATGAATTTCAGAAATTGCAATTCTCAAATTAATTGCATCTCTTAATGAATATCCACACAAAACTGCATCAAATTCTTTATCTCTAAATGGAATGTGCTCAAAAACTCCATTTGCCATGTCTGGTGGTTTATCAAAATGACTGCCTGTATTTTTTAGCATAGGGACAAGAGGATCATAAAGTGTAATTGAAATTTTTCCATCAGTTAATTTCAAGGCAGTTTTTGACATGTTGCCAAAACCAGAACCTGCATCAAGAATCTTGTTTCCAGGAAATACCCTGCCTGTTATTCCTCGATTTCTATGTTCAACATCTTTTCCCAACGAGATAATGGAATTTACTTTGTCATAAACTGGAATGATTTCTCGAAGTACTTCCATTACTTCTCCCCAATAACTTCCTAAACCCATATCTATCGTCTCAGTATACTAGGTTGAATAGGTTTCAAATCTAAAACTTCTATTGAGTATCAAACTTTGATGTGTTTTTAGAATAATTTTCCAAGTCTGATTCAGAAATCTTCTCAAAAACTTTTGATTCAGATGTTATCTTTGCCATCTTTACATTATTTGCTCCATCTTTTTGGTCTGACTTGAGATTAATTGCTGCAATAGCTAATGACGCTGCATCCTCCAAACTCATGTCTTCCTTGTAGAATTTTTCCAAAAATTCATTGACATCTTCTGCACCTGCACCAATTGCAACTGCTGAATATTGTAAATAAGTTCCACTTGGATCTGTAACATAGATTGATTCCCCTTTCTGATCAATCCCTGCAATTATCATAGAGACTCCATTTGGACGCACTCCTCCATACTGTGTAAATTGATGTGCTTGATCAGCTAAATGTTTGGCAACTATTGCAACTTCAACTGATTCATCATAAGTCATTCTGTTTCCCTGTGAAAAGAATCTTGCACTATCTACTTGAACACGTGCATCTGGGATATATCCAGCTGCTGCAACTCCAATATGATAATCTACCTGAAAAATTTTCTGCGTAATATTTTTAGTTTGTAATGGACGTGGTTTTTCTTCTACTGCTAAGATGACTCCTTCTTTACTGAGAACCCCAATCGCTACAGTGCCTCTCTTTACGGTCTCAATTGCATATTCAACTTGGTAAATTCTACCATCTGGAGAATACATGGTTGGAGTCATATCGTAACCGCGTGATGCCATCATGTTATCACGAGTTCATTCTCAGTCAATTTAAGGGTAATTATCATGCCTGAATATGGAAAAGATCTGGAAGCCTAGGAAAAGATCAGGTTACAAGAAGTCTTTCTCAAAATCTGATTCGTTTTTGATTTTTCAAGGGAGCTTTTTCTAAGACTGAATCAACATCACGTGTTTTGGGCATTAGTATTTTGTATCATTTTGCATATAGGATTATGCAAAATATGTGACATGAATGCTCAATCAATTTTTCAAGATCATGATTGCCTCAAAGTACTAACAGCAAAAATCTAAAAGTATGGGATAATTACTAAATTCACGAAAAGTAATAAAAGTAGTATTGGAAATAAATTTAATGAAAAAACTGGGTATTGTTTTAACCCTTACAATAATTGTAGTTTTATCTTCTAATACTGTATTTGCAGAAATATTCGAAAATTTTGATTCAAACATAGATGATGTTTTTTGGACTTATTTGCCAATTAGTGAAAGTATGGTTTTTCATGTATCTGTATTGAATATTTTAGATAAAGCAAATTACATAGTACATTTAGATATAATCTCTGAAAAAAACAAACTTTTCAAAAATCAGAAACATCTTATAGAATTACATCCGGATTGGATTAGGACAGCTGATTTTGGATATCCAATAATGCGTGTGGATGCATTATCATTGAAAACTTATGTGAACCCTCCTTTAACCTCAAATAACCCAACACATATTTTTGATAGTAAAGAAATCCAAATCTCGGAAGAAGAAATGTGGCAAGTAATACTTGCTGCTATGGATGGTCTTTCATTGCCTAATGTAATAACGTTCGATGAAGAATCTAAAATTAACATCCAAATTCTTGACTCATACACAAAAGATGTAACTAAAGGACTAAGAATAGTGTACTCAGGCAATTCAGAAATATGTGACAATATTATTTTGAAAATGGATGATTATAAAATTAAAACATTTTCAGGACAGCAATTTTTTGACAGAACCATTGATTTACGAGGTTATGAAAATTATGATAGTTTTGACATTATTTGTGATCCAAAAAAATCTAATAATCTATCTACAGACAATAGCAATCACATTCAAAGGGATATAGAGAAAAATATGTCCACTACAGAAGTGACTGTAAATTGTAATTTTTCAATATGCCAACCTTTTTCGCTTCCCTCGGAAAAGGATGATGACTATTTAGGAATAATTCTAGGCATTATTTCCGGAATAGTTGGTCTCATTACAGCCATTATAGTAAAAAGTAACAGAAGAAACAAAAACAGACCATACGTTGAAGATGGATATCTTAAAAGTAATAAAATGAAAAATTAAGATTGGAGTTTCTCTCTAACCGTAATTCCTAGAACTACTAATCCTCCACCTGCACCAAGAACTATAATCCCATGATAGTCTGAAATCATCTTCTTTGTCAGTTCATCATCAAATCCCTGAATTACAATGTATGATGCAGTTAGCCTCCAACTAGAAGAAAAATTCTAATTATGGTTACTAGCATGATGTCTTTTTTTGTTGCTCCTAGAAGCGTATCAGTTACCATGAAATGATATTTTAATTTATGATATTTAATGAACCGAAATTTCTATGATTTTGTAATCCTAATGGAGATTATGAAAAAATACAAAATGATAGATGTCAATATAAACAAGAAAATTCATAATTATAAAAAAGAGATAAATTCATTTTTGAAGAATATAATGTATGAATAATCCAGCAGATACAAGAAATTATCATGGATTAAAATTATAAAATTTCGTCATCTAAAATGAAAGTTTATACATTTTTTCCATATATATTAAACAAATAACATATTGTCCTATGATCATAATTTAATATCATTATGCCGTCATGAAATGGTGAGTGGTAGTGAGGATAAGATGTGGGATATTCCCGATATTGCAGAGCATAACATGTCTACATCAGATTATCTAGTTGCATTTTCGGGTCAAACTCAGAATTATTGTGTAGGGATGGTAGATATGGTAAATTCAACAAAAATGGCTGCAACTTTAGGTAATGCAAAAATTTCAACATATTACCAAATATTTCTAAATTCAATGTCCAAAATTTTAAGCAGGTTTGGTGGTTTTGTGATAAAAAATATCGGAGATTGCCTATTATACTATTTTCCTGAATCTTCAAAAATAAATACAAAATTTGGATTTATGTGTTGTCTTGAGTGCAGTTTGTCAATGATTGAAAATCATGATAACATCTGCAATGCATTAAACCAAAGTGATCTTCCTTGTGTTGATTACCGTATTAGTGCCGATTATGGTTCTGTGATCTTAATGAGAACAAACAATTCTGATTCTCCTGATATGCTTGGTCCTCCAGTTAACATGTGTACCAAGATTAACCATGCAGCAAAAACAAATGGAACAGTTATTGGAGGAGACTTGTATACAATGGTTAAAAATTTTAATGATTACAGATTCAAAAAAGTTGAAGAATTTTCACTTGGATTCAAACATTCGTATCCTGTTTATTCTGTGAGTAGAAGATAATGTTGACAGAGCCAACAAAAAAAGGAAAAGAAATTGAAGAGTATTTGAATAGTATGAATATGGAACCTTGGTTTTACATTTATGAAAACTATGTGAGAAAGGATTCAAAAGAAAAATCAAATCAAGTAAAACAAGATTCTAGTGATCAAATTTCATAATCCTACACAAGATTACGACAATCACTTTCTGAGATGCTCATCAAGCAATCCTTTGATGTATGATACATCATCACACAAAGTACCAATTTTCTGCATATCTTCTTTAATTATTGAAACGTTTGATTCTAGTGTTGTGATTCTATTGGAGTGGTTGATTTTTGTCTTGAAAAAGTATGCCATGGGTGCAATGATTATGCTCCAAAATGGAAAATCCTCAACTGACAAAGTTCTGGTTCTCCTTTCTTCTTGGAAGATCCCAATCATCAGGCTTTCTTATTGGCGGGTCTTTTTGCAAATCAAACTTGAACTGGTTCATGATTTCAATTTGCTCAAACATTTCCCTTTGATTGCCGTCTTTCCACAATTCAAATAATTGCTCTAAAACTGGACACTCAAAAGAATCATCCAAGAATTTCTCAATATTTTCCCTAGTGTAGTTCTCAGACCATGATAAAACCTGCTTGAATGATTCATGAGTCATGAAATAACCTCATAGATAGTATAGGAATAATCAACTGTTGCATTGAAATTGCTTGAGAAATTACCATCGTACGCTATTGTCTCTCCAGCGGACAGTTTCTCTCCCTGCAAATCATCATGTTTTAGATTCCATTCAGGATAACTGCCATCACTCCAGACTTTTCGTGGTTTTGATGGAAATGGATAAGAGTTTGTTGTGCCTCCAAAGATATTGGGGTTTTTGGTATCATTTAGCCAAGTTGCAATCTTTTGTCCTCTGATTAATAGTCTAATTTGTGAAGCAGAGCCTACAACTCTGACTCGAGTCGAAACCACTTTTACTATTGCAGTCTTTCCAGTTGGACAGGTGTAGATAGTTGAGATAATACCGCTTCCTCCATCAGCAGTGGTTTTTGTTCCCTCTCCTGTGACTTTAAAATTGAGTTAGTTGGTACACTGGATAATAAAATTATTCTAGAAGATTCAATCCATGGTACAATGACAGTTGTAATTGATAAAAATAAAAAATTGATGTGTTATTCTTGTAAAGACGATCCGCACGACAATAAATTTGTTAGATTCTGCTTAAAGAATTCTGAATTATGGGGATTTCTAAAAAAGAATAAAGTTACTTTAATCAAAACTAGAACCACAGACAAAGATATGATCCAAAAATCATCTTAAATCTTCACATTCAAAAAATAACTACAAATTCTAATTACACAATACTGATTTTGCCTTTAGTTCTATTCCTAACAATTCATTGAATCTATTACTAGAAAATCCAAAAATACACAAGCTACAAAATGCTATTCTTATGTTTTTTCTAACAGCTACATTGAAGCTATTCGTGAAGCTACATCTTTTCCTATCTTTAGCTACACTTTCTAGTCATAGTAGCTATTCGTGAATTCTACAAAATACCAAAAGATAGGGCAAAGATAGCCTAATCCTATCTTTTTACGCCTAAAAGTCCAATATGGAAAAGATCTGGAAATAGGGTTTTAAGCAAAATTCACTATATTTCCATTATATGACAAATCAACTCCTGGAATTCAAAAAAATTATTAGATCAAAACAAGTTTCTCAACAAAGAAAAACTGACAAGCAGACCCGAAAATTATTACTTTACTTATTTACAAGTACCAGGGGAGGATTCACCCGTTTACGAATAATCATGCATCTACTTGACAAGCCATACAATACACATCAATTAGCACAAACACTTGATCTTGATTACAAAGCAATTCAACATCATATGAAAGTACTTGAGAAAAATAACATGGTTTCAAAAATTGGTGAAAAATACGGTGCGATTTTTCATCTCTCAAACTTCCTTGAACTGAATATTCATACTTTGGAGGAAGCAATAGACAAACTAGATAGAAAAATGAATCAGAAAAAAGTATACATGTAATTTTACCATTTGGCGATCTAAAATTTTGAATGAAACTTAATATAATATGATTAATTTTTATAAAACATCTTGATCAAGAATGATCCTTTTGAAAATGCAACAAAACAAGTTAACGATGCTTGTGACATTCTTGGAATTAAAGATAAAGGATTACGTGAATATCTTGCAACCCCAAACAAAGTTTTGAGAGTAAAGATTCCAGTGACTATGGATGATGGAAAAATTAGAATTTTTACGGGTTTTAGAAGTCAACATAATAATGATAGAGGCCCATACAAAGGCGGTATTCGTTATTTTAATCCAGAAGGTGGTGTCGAATACATGGAACGTGAAGTTATGGCACTTTCGTCTTGGATGACTTGGAAGTGTGCAATCGTTGATATTCCATTAGGTGGAGGAAAAGGCGGTATTTTTGTCAATCCTAAAACTGAAAAAATTAGTGATGCTGAACTTGAAAGAATTACAAGAGGATTTGCATACAAGATATCTGAAATTATTGGTCCTGCAAAAGATATTCCAGCCCCTGATGTTTACACAACTGGTAAAGAAATGACACAAATCATGGACACATTTAGCAAACTAAACGGAAATCAATATTCTCCAGGAGTAATCACTGGAAAACCCATCTCCATGGGTGGTTCTCTTGCAAGAAATGTTGCAACTGGTTTAGGTGCAGCATATTGTGTAAGAGAGGCTGCAAAAACATTGAAAATTAATCTAAAAGGTGCCAAAGTTGTTTTACAAGGGTTTGGAAATGCATCTACATTTGCATGTGAATATCTTGAAAAAATGGGTGCAAAAATCATTGGTGTTAGTGACTCTAAAGGCTCAATATCTATTCCTAAGAGTGCAAAGGTAAGTAAAATTTTAGAGTATAAACAAAAACATGGCTCCGTTGTTGGATTTCCTGGAAGTAAAAAAATATCAACTGAGGAATTACTTACTACCAAATGTGATGTTCTAGTTCCCGGTGCATTAGAAAATCAAATCGATGCAAAGATTGCAAAACATCTCAAATGTAAAATTATTGCAGAAGCTGCAAATGGCCCAACATTGCCTGAAGCTGATCCAATTATCTATCAAAAGAAAATTCTAGTAATTCCAGATATTTTAGCAAACTCTGGCGGTGTATGTATTTCATATCTTGAATGGGTACAAAATAACATGGGATACTATTGGACATTTGATGAGGTTGCAAATAAGATGGAGAAAAATATCACTAAAGGATTCAAAGATGCTTATGAAATGTCAAAAAAACACAAGATAGACATGAGAAAGGCAACCATGGCTTTAGCAGTTGATAGAGTAGTAGAGGCCTTTAATCAGAAAGGTATATGGCCTTAATCTTAAACTAGAAAAGATTCGTAACAAACTAGTTGTTCAATAAACATTATTTTTCCATTTGTAATTAGTCTGAGTTTTCTTTTGTAAGAAAGATCAACATTTGTTCTTCTTTGTAATAATTGAATTGTTTTTCCTGTAAGGTATCTTCCCTTTCTATCTCTGTCAAAAAGTATTATGATGTTTTCATATCTTGCAGCATAGTCTGTAAAGTCTATCATTCCTTTAAACTTGTAAAATTCCAAAACTTTTCCAGAATAACCCACTTTTCTTAATGCCTTACAATCTCTTTTTCCTTCGACAACAACTACGCTATCTTTCTTTGAGTTTAATTGTAACACAAAATTCTTCAACTCTATAATTTCTTGTTCAGAAACTAGCACAATATCTCATTTGTTTTAAAATATTAAGCACTTTTGGCAATGGAAAATAATGTCTGATGTTTTACTAATACAAAATACTAGAATTGAGGGTTCAGGATATCTAGGTGAACTCCTCCAAGAAGATGGGTTTGATATTAGATCAGTTAATGCAAAACACGAAAAACTCCCTGAGAAAAAATTTTCTCTAGCTGTAATTTTGGGTGCACCTGAAAGTGCAAATGATAATTTACCCTATCTTAAGGCAGAACAAAAACTTATCAAAAACTATGTGGCAGAAAATATTCCTGTTTTGGGAATATGCTTGGGTTCTCAACTAATTGCAAAAACTTTTGGTGCCAAAGTATTTTCTGGGCCTAGAAAAGAAATTGGGTTTTATGATGACTTGAAAATTTCAGATGACTTTTCATTTTTTTCTGGTTTCAGAAACCCATTTACTGTATTTCATTGGCATGGTGATACCTTTGATTTGCCTAAAGATGCTATTAGATTAGCCTCATCGGAGCATTATCTTAATCAGGCATTTCAGTACAAAAGTGCAATTGGATTACAGTTTCATTTGGAAGTTAATGAGGAAATGATTAACTTGTGGCTAGATAATACAGAACAAGAATTACAAAAAATTCCATATATAGATACAAAAAAAATTCGCTCAGATATTGTTGAAAATATTTCAACTGTAAATTCAAATATGAAGAATTTTTACAACAATTTTAAACATACATTCAACCTTTGACCAAAGTTTAATATACTTAGATTTGATTTCATCGATTAACCAATGACTGCGGTGAAGAAAATTTTTGAGGAAACTATTCAAACCGATCATAAAGTTATCACTGAAGAACTATCAAAATCAATTCTCAAAACATATGATGTCAAAGTTCCACCATATGCATTAGTAACATCTGCTGAAGATGCAATAAAACAAGCAAAGAAGATTGGCTTTCCTCTTGTAATGAAAGTTGTATCTCCACAAATTTTACACAAGACAGATGTTGGTGGTGTTAAAGTTGGACTAGACAATGTCGATGATGTCAAAAAAACATTCAATGACATGTATGGTCGTTTATCTAAGAAAAACGGTGTTGATGTGAAAGGAATTCTTTTGGAGAAGATGGTTCCAAAAGGAGGAGTTGAATTAATAGTTGGTATACAAAATGATCCACAATTTGGTCCAATGCTCATGGCTGGATTAGGAGGCATAATGACCGAAGTCTTCAAAGATGTTGCATTTAGAATGCTTCCAATTACAACCTCTGATGCAAAATCGATGCTAAATGAACTAAAAGGCTCAAAACTTCTCAAAGGATTCCGTGGAAGTGCCCCAATTGACATAAACATGGTTGCAAAAGCACTAGTCCAAATTGGAAAGATGGGCATCGATAATGCCGATTATATTAACAGTATTGACTTTAATCCAGTAATTGTATATCCTAAGTCTTACTTTGTAGTAGATGCAAAGATCATTTTGAATAATGAATTAAAAAAGAATTCCATTTCAAAAGTAAAACCAAACATTGAATCCATGGAGTCATTCTTTACTCCAAAGTCTGTTGCACTAGTTGGTGCATCTTCAACACCCGGAAAGATTGGTAATTCTGTATTAGATGCACTCGGAAAACAAGATTACAAAGGTAAAGTGTATCCAATTAATCCTAAACAAGAGTCAATTCTTGGGATCAAATGTTATCCATCATTAGATGCAATCAAAGAAAAGGTTGATCTGGTTGTTGTTTGTGTTGATCTTTCAGCATGTGGACCTATTATGAAGACGTGTGCAGAAAAAGGAATTCACAATGTTGTAATAGTTTCTGGTGGCGGTAAAGAGCTTGGTGGTGACAGAGCTGCAATGGAAGCTGAAGTAAAAGAATTATCTATAAAACACAAAATTCGTGTAGTTGGTCCTAATTGTATTGGAATGTTTAATGCCGCAAATAGACTTGATTGTGCATTCCAAGGACAAGAAAGAATGGTACGTTCAAAATTAGGGCATGTTGCATTTTTCTCACAAAGTGGAACCATGGGAATTAGTATGTTGGAAAGCGCTGATGTGTTTGGTTTATCAAAAATGATTAGTTTTGGTAATCGCTCTGATGTTGATGAAGCAGACATGATATGGTATGCTGCAAACGATCCTCAAACAAAAGTAATTGGATTGTATGTTGAAGGATTTGGTGATGGTAGAAAATTCATCAATACTGCCAAACGTGTAATGAAAGAAAAGAAGAAGCCCATCGTAATTTGGAAGAGCGGCCGAACTGCTGCAGGTGCAAAACAAGCTGCATCCCATACAGGTTCTCTTGGTGGTTCAAACGCAATGATTATGGGTGCATTCAAACAAGCAGGAATTATTTCGGTTGATAGTTATCAGGAACTAGTTGGAGTTTTAAAGGCACTAGCATGGCAACCTCCTGCAAAAGGAAATCGTGTTGCTATGACTAGTAATGGTGCAGGTCCAATGATTGGTGGAATTGATCAATTAGAAAGGTTAGGTCTTACATTAGGTAAGTTGTCACCACCACTCCTCAAAAAAATCAAAGAACGTTTCCCGCCAACTGTCCCTATTCATAATGGTAATCCTGCAGATGTAGGTGGTGGAGCAACTGCAGATGACTATAAATTTGTCATCCAGCAATTCTTAGATGAAAATAATATTGACATTGCCATGCCATGGTTTGTTTTCCAAGATGATCCACTTGAAGAAACAATAGTTGAACATCTAGATGAATTATCAAAACAAAATAAGAAACCTATTCTCGCTGGTGGGAATGGTGGCCCATACACTGAAAAAATGATAAAAATAATTGAGAAACACAATGTTCCAGTTTACCAAGATCTTCGAACTTGGGTTGCAGCCGCATCTGCATTATACCAATGGGGCAAAATACGCGGAAAATAGATAACATTTAAGTTTCACATTACTTGGCAAATTACATGTCACTAGTTACCACATCTACTTCTGATGGCATTTGTACTGTTAAAATTAACAGGCCTGACAAACTTAATGCTATGAACATTGATGTTGCAAAAGAACTAATCAAAACTTTTGAAGAACTCAATCATAATGATAATGTCAAAGTTATCATCTTGACTGGTGAAGGAGAAAAGGCATTTTCTGCTGGTGCAGATATTGAATACATGTCAAAAATCTCTGCAGATGAATCAGTTGATTATGCAAAAACTGGTCAACTTGTAACTTCAACTGTTGAACTAGTAAAACAACCAACCATTGCTGCAGTTAATGGTTTTGCTTTGGGTGGAGGTTGTGAACTTGCAATGTCTTGTGATATTAGAATAGCTGCCGATACTGCAAAGTTAGGTCAACCAGAAGTAACAATTGGAATCCCTCCTGGATGGGGTGGGACTCAGAGATTGATGAGAATTGTGGGAATAGCAAAAGCAAAAGAACTTGTTTACACCGGTAAAATAATCAAAGCAGATGAGGCAAAAGAAATAGGTCTTGTAAATCAAGTAGTTCCTCTTGCATCATTACAAGAAGAAGCTTTGAAAATGGCACAACAAATAGCTGGAAACTCTACAATGGGTGTTCAAATGTCTAAAGTTGCAATTAACAAAGGACGAAATGCAGATCTCGATACTGGTCTTGCAGTTGAACTTCTTGCATGGAGAAATTGTTTTACTCATCCTGATAGAGAGGAACGCATGACAGCATTTGTTAACAAGTCAAAGAAATAGTTATTTCCAATTCCCTTCTTATTTTATTCAATTTAAAAAATAGAGTTAGAGTTTTTCAACTCTACTTTACGGTAACTGAACCTACTCTCCATGGATGAAATGAGCAATAGTAATTGTATACTCCAGGCTCATCAAATGTGAATTCGAATTTATCACCTGTGTTTAATGGAGGACTGTTAAACCAATCAATTACATTCCCCGATTCATCTAGACTTTGAATGTTGTGTGGAACCGAATCGTCATTAACCCATGTGACTGTTGTTCCTGAACTAATTTCTAGATTCAATGGCAAGTAAAATCCGATACTACTTACATCTGAATTTCCATTAGGAATTGTTATTGATGCTTGAATTTTTGTTAATTCAGTTTCTGTACTTTCTATAACAATGACATTATTTTCAATCAAAAATTTAATCATGTTTAGAAATTCTTGCTCTGAAACAACTCCTTCCCCATACCATAAAGATGTGTTTTTTACCCATTCTGGAACTGATTGAGCACTTGCAAAATTTACTGAAAATGAAACCAGTAAAATTGAAAACACTATAGTTGGAATTATTGTTTTTTTTTGCAGATATCCCATACTGATAATTATTTTCATAGATTTTAAATAATTGCGTGAATTTTCAGATATGATTCCTAGTTTTTAACATTAAAACATCATATTTTTAATAGTTCAATACAAAAAATGAAAAATATCGAATTATTGTTCTACTATGAACAGGCCTATCATTCCTGCATCAGCATGGCCAACAACATGGCAATGGAATAGCCAAATGGCTGGTTTATCTGGTTTAATAATGAATGATTCAAGTGTTCCTTGTACAAGGGGAAATGTTTGAGATGTAATTACAGAACCCCTATCATTAGTACTTGAGATCATTTTATTTCCATGTAGATGAAATGAATGGATTTGTTCTCCTAGATTAGTAACATGAAACTCAACTGTTTCTCCAACCTTTGCCTTATAGACGGGTAATGTGTAATTGAACTGCGCAACAACACCATCTAGTCCTTGCTCTGCAAAAATTTCTTCAAGAGCCTTTTCTCCACCTGGAACTCCTTTACCATTCATGATAAAGTATGGTGTGGGGCCTTTTTCCATTCTTTCAACATCGTGACCTATTTCTGACATTACGATTGGAATATGTCTATCAATATATGGTCTTGGAGGATTTCTTTCAATTAAGATATTGCCATAGAGCCCTTGCAAAATATGATCTTTTATTCCAAGACCTTCAGATGATGCATGATCATGGAAAAATGTTGCTCCCCATGTATTTACATTGTATTCATATGTCCATTCACCACCTGGTGGAATCATTGAACCAGAACCCACTCCTGTAATCATATTGACTGGGGATCCATCATGTTTAGGATCATAATCACTCATATGAGCATGGAAACTGTGAGTTACATCATGATTATTAATTACTCTGACACGCAATAGATCTCCCTGATTTACCATTAGAGTTGGTGCGGGTACTGTTCCATTGTATGTCCAGGCATGCCACACAGCAGTGTCCGATACTTGAATGTCTGTTTGCTCAATTATCAATGTGTATTCTTTTACAGGTTGCTCTTCAGCTTTGGCAATCTGTGATTGCATTTCCGATACAATTTGAGATTGAATATTAGAGACAGTCTGTGTTTCTGTATTTAGATTTGGTAAAAATTGAATATTTCCTGTTGTTGCTATGATAAAAAATGCAAATAGAATTGGAATTCCGACTAGGCCAAATTTTTTATTCACAAATCAAATCAAAATCACATCCACTTAAACCAAAAGAAGTATTTCTTTGATTAGGATTTTGAAGAATGATTCTTATATTCTATAAATCGGCAGATTTAAGAGTAAATTCTTTATTTTGGTAATTTTTGTTCACATTGTACTTTTTTCATTAGTTTGTTTCTACAATACACTGTCTTGCAATGCAATCAAATTTGTTATATTCAATTTCTATTTTTTTGATGTATGCAAGAATTAATTCAATCTAAAAAAATAGTAGACGATGAAAGAAAGCAGGTCATTTTAGAAATACTTGCTGACAAATACTGTAAGCAAATTTTACACAATACTTTGGAAAAACCAAAATCTGCCATGGAAATATCTAATGAAAAACAGATTCCAATCAGTACTGTGTATAGGAGACTACAAACTCTATATGACGCAAAATTACTAGCAATTTCTGGTTCAATAAATCAGGATGGTAAAAAATACTTTCTTTACAAAAGTAAGGTAAAATCTATTTCTCTAAAGTGTGATTTGGAAGTTACAGTAGTTGAACTAATTCCAAACACACCACGTACAGATTAATTTTCTGGGCTTTTTGTAGAGGCAAAAATTTTGGAAAAACATTTAACATCAAAACGACAAGCTCACACACCAAATAAAGAATCTACAAGAAGTATTACCTATAGACTCCCAGAAAAACTTGTAACTGAATTAGAAACTGAATCAACTCAGAAAGGAATCTCTCAAAATGTACTAGTCCGACAAATTCTTGAAAAATATATCCAATGGGATAGGTTCTCTAGTAAAATTGGAATAATTCCAGTTCCAAAAGGCATATTGGAATCTTTAGGAGCAGAATTGGATGAAAAAGATATTGATGACCTGATCACTTTGATGTTTCCTTTAATTAAGGACACTGTTTTGTTTATCAAAGGAGGATATGATTTGCAAAGATGCATTGAAACACTTGAAGATTACATACGAGCATCTGGAATGAATTCTGATCATAGAGTTAATGGTGATATGCACACATTTTTAATTCAACATGAATTGGGAATTAAATGGTCTATGTTTACAGAGCAACTTCTAGCTCATGTTTTTAGAAATTTCTTGCCTGAGAAAGAATTGCGATTTCAAACAACTGAGACGACTGTAATTTTGTCTGTTTCTTTAGGATCTGATTTTGATGAGCATGATTATCTTGTAGATTCCTAGAAGATTATGGTACAATCATGATTAATTTCTAAATTACTAGTGTGTTGGGTGGGAAAAGGTTATTATAATTTGAAACGGCTTTTTTGTTTATAATGGCAACTGAGCAAACACAAAAGATGATCACAGTCAGTGCAAAAGCAGCTGAAAAGATCAAAGAATTCATGAAAGAAGAGGCAGAATCCCCTGAATATCTTCGAGTATATGTCCAAGGTGGCGGTTGTTCTGGTCTATCTTATGGAATGGGCTTTGAAAAGGCACCAGAAGAAGATGACATCGTCATGGAAGAAAATGGAGTAAAACTCCTAGTTGACAGTTACAGTGTTGACCATCTACAAGGTGCAAACGTAGACTATATTGAAAGTCTAATGGGTTCTGGATTTAAAATCAATAACCCAAACGTCACAAAATCTTGTTCAAGTGGTCACTCATTTAGTACTGAATAAACAACTATCATTATTTTTCATTTTTAGATCTTCTTAGCATTTAGTATGTTATTTTGTTTCGTGGGAAATCTCATATATCGGTACATTTTTTGCGATACCCTCATATATCGAAAGTAGAAACCAAATTTATGATAATAAAGGAGATGAATAATTTATGCCTCAATCAGGAATTGTCAAATATCATGTTAAACTTTCCTATGAAGTTGATGGGCTCGTTGAAAGAGCAGATATAATCGGAGCTATCTTTGGCCAAACAGAGGGACTGTTAGGCCCAGAGATGAATCTGAATGAACTGCAACGAGTTTCTAAAGTAGGACGTATTGAAGTTAATACAAAATCTACTGCAAATACTACTATGGGTGATGCCTTGATCCCAATGAGTACTGATATTGATACATGTGCACTAATTGCTGCAGGAATAGAAAGCATTGACAAAGTAGGACCATTTGATTGTAAATTCAAATTGGAAGCAATTGATGATGTACGAGCTGCAAAGAAAGATGATATTGTAAGACGTGCAAAAGAAATCAAACAAAAATGGGCTACTAAAACTGTTAGTGAAGGAGAAACAATGTTAAATGATGTTCATCAGGGTGATGCTGGAAAACTGGCAACTTATGGACCATCAAAATTAACATGTAGTTCTGGCGTCTTTGATTCTAACTGGATAATTCTGGTAGAAGGAAGAGCAGATGTAATCAATCTTCTAAGGGCAGGATATGATAATGTTTTAGCAATTGAAGGCGCAAAAATTGATGAATCCATCAAAGAATTATGTAATAAAAAAGACACAGTAGTTGCATTCCTAGATGGAGATAGATCAGGTGGATTTATTCTCAAAGAACTCAAATCTGTTGTTACTTTAGATTATGAATTACAAGCAGATACTGGTGTTGAAGTTGAAGAACTAACTCCACAAAGAATTGATGAAATTCTAAGACCAATTGCAGATGAAATTAAGTCTGGAAAGCCAGCTCCTGTTCTCAAAAGTGAAGATGATAAACCTCTTGCAAATATTGCATCACAGGTATTTCCAAATCTGAATGAAACTCTTGAAGCAGTTGCTTTGGATGGTGATCAAAATGAAGTTTTTAAAGTTCCGATCAGTGAAGTTGTAAGCAAACTATCATCACAATCTGGAATCAAATATCTTCTATTGGATGGAATAATTACCCAGAGACTTTTGGAAGGTGCCAAAAATGCAGGTGTTGAATGTGTTGTTGGTCACAGAATTGCTAAACTTTCTAACTCTGATGGAATGCTACTAAAAACATTCGGTGACTTGGGCGTATCTTAGGAAACTGGATGACTGAACTAAAAATTCAGCACATCTTAACCCTCTCATATCTTTTATCTAAAGGTGCAAAACATAACTATGTCACAATAACAACTTCTTCTCTTGGAAGAAATATTCAAAAATCTCAACAATCTGCATCAAAACATCTCCTTGAATTAGAACAAAATCAATTCATAGAAAGAATAATTAGTGGTCGCAACATTTCTGTAAAAATTACCTCTAAAGGTTTCAACGAAATGGTTAAACTCTCTGCAATACTGCAAAAATGTTTAGATTCATCCCCATCTCACGTTGAACTAAAAGGAACTCTAGTTTCTGGAATGGGTGAAGGTGCATACTATATGGGGTTAAAAGGATATACAAAACAATTCCAATCTAAAATTGGATATGTTCCATTCCCTGGAACCCTTAATGTAAGATTAGATCAAAAAATCCATCAAGAAACAATTAAACAATTTGAAACTTTGAATGGGATAAAAATTAAGAGCTTCTCAGATGGGAGGAGAACATATGGATGGGTAAAATGCTTTCCATGCAAATTAAACAATTCTACAAATTGTGAATTAATTATACTTGAGCGAACGCATCATGACGACTCAATTATCGAATTAATCTCGAAATCTTGTTTGAGAAAAACTGCAAAACTTAAAGACGGTTCAAAAATTTCAATTAAAATTCAAATTGATTCCTAAATTCCATGAATAGATTTACCATACTCTTTTTCAATTTTAGAGCTAGAGCTATCTGGAATAGGAGATTGTAATCTTGCAACTTTTGCGTCAAGCTTAATTTTTTTACATCCTTCGGTGATAAATTTCTCTTGATGAACCTGATCATAACCCAACGCAATAATTTCTGGCCTTACAAGATTCACTGTCTTAAAAATATCATCTTCTTTACCAATTAGACAGAGATCTACCATTGATAGTGAATTTACCAATTCCTGTCTCTGTTCTTGACTGTGAATGGGATTTCTCTTTTTCATCTTTACTGCTGTGTTATCTGTTGCCACAACTACTACTAGTACATCACCTAATGCCTTTGCTGCGTTTAGGGTATAGATGTGACCTGGATGAATAATGTCAAAAACTCCTCCAGCTAATACTACTCGCAATGAATTTCGACCTATTTCTGTTAGCGTGTTTCTATCTTCATTTACAAATTGGTTTTTTATTAATTCATTAATCTTTGAATTTATCATATCTTCTGATAACATACTTTTTTTCTTAATTGTCTGCATTAATGGTCTCCCATCAATTTGAGATACATACATGACTGAAAGGATTAGTTTTTCACTTTGTTCCAATATTTTTTCTATTTTTGACCCTCTCTTTAATTCATCGCTAAAAATTACATCTTTGGATCAAGACCTTTGGCCAATCTTAATGCATCAACTAGGCCATCTGCATATCCAATGCTCAAAATTGCTACCTCATCTTGACCATCTTCTAGAAATTTTTCTGCATCTTTAATGTATAATTCTGCATTTTCTAAAATCACTTGAAATTCTTTTTGATCTTTATAATGAGGTTCAATTTCTTCTAATGCTTCTCTGACCATTGGAACATATTTTTCCATCATTTGAATTGAAATTTTCTTTGTATTTTCAGAATTGTCAAAAGGCTCATCAATACATCTACCTAATATCTTTAATGCATCTGATTCTGTAAAATGCAATCTTCCTGGAATTATTACAGTATGCGGCGGCTTTCCAAAATCTTTTTTCTTTAGACTGGAAATTTTTCCTGAAATAATTACTTGATCTTTGAATCCTATTCTTGATGCAATTATTGCATAACTGTCTATACTAATGACATTCCTTTTTTGTCCTTTCTCTGTTTCTAATAATCCATTTAATGCCTCTTTTGGATCTAAGAAAAAATCCTTGTCTTGATTATACTCTAAAAGAAGAACTGTGTGGTTACCGTCAATAATATTTTTATAAATTACGTAGTATGGAGTTGTAAGTGATTTCATTTCACTCATTATTGTAGCAATCCTTCCAACTTTGTAAAAATGTAAACCACATTCTCCAATCATTGAAGTAAGAGATGATGAAGCATGAATAGAATATGTTTTAATTTTTTCTTCAATTGCTCTTGTTCTTAATTCGATGTGTGTTGTTGCAATATATGGATCTCCGTATGAGAGTAAAACCACTTTCTTTTTCTTTGCATTTTTTAGAATCTCATTTCCATCTTCAACAAGCCATCTTTTTGCTGGTTTAAATTCCCCCTTTGTTGTATTTTTGATTTTAATCAAATCTGCTTTTCCAATTGGACTAGTAAATTGTTCTAAGTATACAATGTCTGCCTTTGATAAAACATCTAATGCTTCAATGGGAATTGATTTGAATCCCGAAATTCCTAAACCTACGAATCCAAGCATTATTGCATCTTTCTATCATGAAGTCTTTTTAAATGCTGTAAAGTTTTCTTTAATATTTCTATTCCCTTTAGGTACTCTTCAATGGATACTTTCTCATCAATGGTATGTGCTTCATGGGGATCTCCTGGACCATATGTAACAACAGGAATTGCCCATTGATTTCCTAAAACATTCATGTCCCCAGTGCCTGTTTTTCTGATTA
>JAOTSS010000050.1 GCA_029864805.1 Candidatus Nitrosopumilus sp.
AGATTGGAGAAAAAATCAAAGTCTCTGCCCCCTCCATTAGGAAAGCAGCCAATGCTTTGGGCAAGGGATTGTCTGTTGAGAGAACCAATAATGATCTTAGTTGAAAGATTTCCATGCACGGACTAAAACCCTCATGTTCTAATGGATCAGCCTTTCTTTCTAGAGTTTTGGGGAAAACTCCAAATTGATAATTGTTGTTTCCAAATTGATAATTGTTGTTCCTGAATTGATACCGAATTGATAAAAAAATAGAGAAGTTGGGGAGTTATTGCCCGTATTTGGCATCATCTTGTCTGTTTTTGTGTCTGTCATACAAATACAACATTCCTAGTCCTGCCAGCATAACTCCAAAAATAATCAAAGCTATCTTTGCAGTACTTGTCTTTCCTGAAATGTCAATTCCCTTTTCATCTTTGAGGTATGTCTCAAACTCTTGAGATCTGTCACTGAACTGTTCTTGATTCATGTTGTTTTCAGTCATTAGAAGTTTAAAAGATGAGAACTAAGTAACCTGTATTGGTCTGTTAGGGAAACTAATAAGAAATAAGATTATCAGAAAATCATGATTTTAGATAAATTTTATGAACAAATCATGGATATAGATCCAACTGTTCGTTATGCTGCAATTCAAAATACCCAGGGTGAAATAATTTGTGGTGGAATTCGGAAGGGAGTTACCAAATATCTTAGTGATGATGAAATCAAAATGATGCATCATTATGCAAGTCAGAGATGAGATACAAGGAAAAAAATTGCTCATAAAATAGGTAATGCAAAGTATGCAATGGCAGAATATGACAAAATAAAACGCTTAACATTCATCATAGATGAAAGTCATCTCCTGATGATGACCACTGAAATAAATTCAGACCACGCAAAGATAATTACCATGGTTTTGGAATTGATAAAGGATTCAAAAAATAACTAAAATAACTTGTTTTTTATCAAAAGAACCTCATTAACTATGTACTAAATCCTTTAACGAGTTTAACCAAGTTTTTTGTGTTTTATCAACTCTCAGATCAATGATGGATTTAGTTCCATTTACAAATTGAATTTTATTTCCTCCAAATTTCCCTATCAGTTTAAATGAAACTTTGTTTTTTTTCAGTAAAGATTCTAGATTTTTTAGATTTTTCTTATCAAAAGCCAAGAGATATCGAGAATGACTTTCAGAAAATAAAAGTCTATCAATATCTAATTTTTCTCCAGGAATTATTTCTAGAGATATTTTACAGCCAATCACATTTTTCATACATAATTCAGACACTGCAACTGCAAGTCCTCCTTTTGAGCAGTCATGAACAGATTTTAAGAGTCCATTATCAATTACCTCTAAAACGGATTTCATGTTTTTCTTGGATTCAGAGAAATTTACAGTAGGGCATTTTCCTCCAACGAATTTGTGAACATATTCAAAGTATTCAGAACCGCCCATCTCATTTTTGGTGTTACCAATCATTACAAGACAATCGCTTTCAGATATCTTTTGAGGGACAAGTGGTTTTTTCTCAATTAGTCCCAAAACGCCAATTACAGGAGTGGGCTTTATTGGTCCTGCAGGGGTTTCGTTATAGAGACTGACTTTTCCTCCAATACATGGAATCTCAAAGTCTTTAGCAAAATCAGTCAGTCCTTTTAATGATTCTAAAAATGTCCAAAATATTTCAGGATCTTTAGGATTTCCAAATTGAAGATGGTCCAGCATTCCAATTGGTTTTGCTCCAGTGCAGACAACATTTCTACACGCCTCCTCAAAACAGCCTATTGCGCCTTCTCGAGGATTTATGTAACATTGTTTTGGATTTCCATCAATCTTTGCTGAAAGAAATTTTCCATTATCCAGTCTTAAAACAGATGCGTCTCCTCCAGGTTTTATAACAGTTCTGATTCCGACTTCATGATCATATTGTCCATAAACCCAAATCTTGCTTGCAATGTTTGGCGAAGATAGTATTTTCATCAGTGTTTTTGAATAGTCAGAAATTATTTTGAGTTTTTTTTCATTCTCAATTGTTTTAAGATATTCAGGTTTTTTTGATGGTAAATCAAGTAAGGTTGCATTTGCAACAACATCAATTGGCAAATTTGCAAATGTTTTTTCATTTTTTTTCACATGCATTTTATTGTCAGATGTCACACTGCCAATCACAGAACACTCAATATGGAATTTCTTGCAGATGGTCTCTAGTTTTTTTAATTTTATTTTATCTGTAATAATGAGCATTCTTTCTTGAGATTCAGAAGCCATGATTTCATCAGGATGCATGTCAGATTCACGAGTGTGAACTTTTTGAACATCCATCTTGATTCCAACATCTAATGCATCTGCAGTTTCTGAAATTGCACAGGATAGTCCACCACCACCAAGATCTTTCATGGCATGAATTAATTTTTCATTTCTGGCCTCCAAAACTGCCTCAATGATCAATTTCTCAATAAATGGATCAGGGATTTGTATTGCAGAACGATCTTCGGTTTCGAGGGAATCAGAAGCAAATTGAGATCCACCTATCCCATCCCTACCAGTAGAGCCTCCTAATAACACAACAAGATCACCTTTCTTTGCATGATTTTTTATCAGATTCTTTTTTTTACCAAATCCAATGGCTGCGACATCAACTAGTGCATAGTTTTGATAGCAATTATCAAATTCAACTTCGCCGCCAATTGTAGGAATACCTAAACAATTACCATATGCTGCAACACCACTAACAGCATTCTTGAAAAGCCATCTTGCTTGTAGATCTTTTTCAATATCACCAAAACGTAAACCGTCAAAAATTGCAATAGGTCTTGTTCCAGCAGACAAAATATCTCTAATTACCCCACCAACACCAGTTGCTGCACCTCCAAATGGTTCAACAGCAGATGGATGGTTATGACTTTCAATATGTGCAGTTACGACATATCCATCACCTACATCTAAGACACCAGAATCGTAGCCTTTTTCGTTAATTACTAAAGGTCCTGTCATAGGTAGCATTTTGAGATGTTTTTTTGAAGATTTGTACGAGCAATGCTCAGACCATTCTGCAGCTACAATTTGCAATTCAGTGGAAGTTGGATTCCTGCCAATTTTTGATTTCAGTTCTAATAATTCATGAGTCTCTAAACTCAATTACTAACACCCATTTTTAATAAAAGTGATTCAAAAATCAGTGATGAAGGTTTGTTATCAACAGGGTTAATTTCGGATTCAACTGCCCTTTCTGGATGAGGCATCATACCAACAACATTTCCCTCTTCGTTACAAACGCCTGCAATTCTATCAGAAGAGCCATTTACAACTTGACTGTATCTAAACACAATTTGATTTTTTTTCTTTAATTGTTTTAAAATGTCGCTATCTGCATAATATCGACCTTCGCCATTAGCAATAGGGATTGGGATTTTTTGACGAAGTTTAAACTTATTGGTAAATGGAGTTTTGTTATTTTCAACAATCAGATTTGTCCATTCGCACATAAAATTAAGAGATTTATTTTTCAATAAAACGCCAGGTAATATTCCAGATTCTACTAGAATTTGAAATCCATTACACACACCTAAAATTGGAACGCCTTTTTCTGCCAATTTTTTGACATCCTGTATGATTGGACTATGAGCTGCAATTACTCCTGCTCTAAGTCTATCGCCATAAGAGAAGCCTCCTGGAAGAATTACAGCATCAATATTTTTTGGGAGGGACTTTTCATGCCAAAAATATTGGGCATCGAGATTAAACACATCAGTTAGTACGTGATACATATCTCGATCACAGTTACTTCCTGGAAAAACTACAACTCCAACTTTCACAATTATTTTTGAATTGACAGATATTTAATTTGAATAGAGTCGAAGAGAATTTTTATGCGAATGATATTTTGATCGCTATGATTTTAGTCAGAGAATCATGCAGAAAAATGCAATCATCAAAGTGCGCTAAATTCAACAATATAAGAAAATGAGTTCAATTTCTTGTCATTAAAGAAGGAGAAAAACCTACAGGAATAGTTTATGAGAGTATTGTAAGAAAGATGGTAGTTGAAAATCTTGAATCATGTTCACATTTCTGAAAAAATTATTTCAATGAAATTATGATGATTTCTACATCATACTATAAGAAATTCAGCTCAAAAGATGTTTAAGATCAATAGTTAGTTCTTGAAAATCAAAAATTAGTTACTCAAGTAAATTTGATAAAATTTGTACATCCTTGTTGATAAATGAAACTATTAGAAAACAAGAACATGAAAAATTTTACGCATTAAAAACATCTATTGTAACTTTACTAACCATTGGATTGTAAATGCGTAATTCATCACAAATTTCTTGTATCTTTGACTGAGCAGATTTTTTGTCTTTTTCCTCAATAGTACATTTCAGCATCTTAGCGGTTTTTATTTTTGAAATTGATTTATGAGTTCCTTTGAGGATAAGATCATTAAGGATCGTATCTCCTTCAGGGTCACTCATGCCAGGTTTGTTTTCAATAGTTACATGAACATTAAAAATTGCCATTAATAATTTGGAAATTAAAATCGAGGTTAATCTATCTTCCGAAAAAATTTATGCTTTTATACTAATTTTGAAATACTTGTTAGGTACCCGATTCTGCGGACTTGTATTGTTGCAGATATAACCAGCCCAGGATCGGTTACTTAGAATTCAAATGTTCTTTAACATATGCTATGTATTTTCTATAAAGGCCAGACTGATATTGAGGGTTAATTACAATAAGGGATTTATTTTTCAAATCTTCTTTTGAATGATACATATATTTTTCAAATATTCTTTTTTCGTCTAAAGTTATACAGATATCTTGCCATGAAAAAACTTCTTTAGGATTTCTATTTGCAGTTGCATAATATACATAGAGTAATCTTAGTTTATTGCATTCATCTAAAGTCATATCTTTACCCAAAATGTAATTTCTTTTCAAAATATGAAAATAGACCAAACCATCTGCAGTAAGAACATAATCAAAAAGTTTTGGATAATCATCAATTTTAATGGGATAAAATGGGTTTTTTTTATTAGCATGCATCCAATTAGGAATAGTCAATCTGTGATAATAATCATTTTCAGATCATATTTTGTATGTCCTAGTCCCTTCACTGAGTACAAAATTTATCACAAAAAGAAGATGTAGATTTTAGTATACTTCTAATCATCTTAGTCTGAATGTTCCAAAGTTTTTCTATGTCTGATAATTTCAATAGGATAGGGATTCTGTTATTCATACAAAGTATTCTTGGATTTTGTATAAAAACAACTCATATTTTACTAGCCTTACAGATATTGGAATTTATAGCAGAATAATTCACCATATTGCATAATGGCAAAAGGCAGAATGAGATATTGGAAGATCACACCAGAAGAATTGGGAGGATACTCCTATGATGAAAATAATTTACTAAATTGGGAAATCAAATGTGTTAGAGAACCGGAATCTGAAGCTCAATTTATCGGCGTTTTCATGTATAGAAAAGGCACTGCCTATGACTATGAATCAGTGAAAGGAATTTGTTATTTTCATAATAACATAGATAGAAAGGAACTGCCTTCAATCACCAGTTTTCTTCAAGGAAAATTCAATGGTAAAGAGATGGAAAAAGGAGACAGAATATTTCTCAAAGATTCAAAAGAAATCTATTCTGCAAAAGATATTAGTGATTTGGCAAAAGATATGCAGTCTAAATTTAACACCAAGGCCATCATATCATTGGAGTTTGAAGGTATTACCGCAGAGCAACTCAAAGAGGCAGGGCTTCCAGAAGCAAAATTGTTACCAATTCCCACTTAATTGATATAGTTTAAAAAACAAAGTTATCCAATGTCCGAATTGGATGGTATCAACCAACACTTAGAGGAACTAAGAAAAAGATTACTTCGGATTGTGTTAGTTATTGGAATTATCACTGCGTTTATTTTGACATTTCATGCAGAATCAATACAGATAGATCAATTTACTTTGTATTATCCAACGCCAGAACCTCTTCACAATATTGCAGCACAAATTACAAATCATATGAGAGTTAATTTAGTTCCAGAAAGTGTTGAATTGATTCAAACAGCACCAGGGCAAGCATTCTTTGCTCAAATGTATGTTGCAGCTCTCGTAGGCATTGTTGTTGGAATGCCTGTAATCATTAAAGAATTAGTGGGTTTCATCAAGCCAGCGCTAAAAGAAAATGAAATCAATGTAAGTAGAAGCATTTCACTTCCAGCACTAGGATTATTTATTGCAGGGTGTATTTTTGCATATAATTTTGTAATTCCATACATGCTAGAATTTTTGTATAGGTATGGAGAGGGTGCAGGACTAGTAACTTTTCTAAATGTTATGGAGTTTGTAACTTTCGTATTACAATTTCTGTTAGCATTTGGCTTTTCATTTCAGCTTCCACTTGTTATGTATGCAATATCAGCATCAGGAATGGTAGATTCAGACTTTTGGAGAAAAAATATCAGATATGCAATTGTGATAATTGTGATCTTTGGTGCGGTGATTACTCCAGATGGAACAGGGGTAACAATGATGTTTGTGGCAGGGCCAATGATTGCATTGTATGCAACAGGCATGATATTCATCGAGCGTAAAGAGCACAAAAAGTTGAACACTTAAATCTGAAATTAAAGGATTAAGAACATAATGCTTGGAAGTACTGAGATCATCGTATTGATCGTAGTAATTGGCGTATTAATTTTTGGAGCAAAAAAAATTCCAGAACTTGCCAAGACATTTGGTAAAGCAAAAGGAGAATTTGAAAAAGGTAAAATCGAAGCAGATAAAGATCTTAAAGAATTCAAAGAAGAATTAGACAGTACCTCCAAGGATAAAAAAATAAAATAAGATTAATTTTCAGTAATTTTTACAAAATCATCTAAAATTTTCCCATAATCTTGCTCAAAGGTGTTTTTTCCAAATAAGCTTGAAATCTTTAATTTTCCTTTAATTTTTAAATCAACTTCAACTATAATTTTTGTTCCAATTTCAAGTTCAATGAATTTTTCTTTGAACACACTTCCTTTTGCATCACCTCCAATTACAAAAACATCATGAGATGCTGGAAAATCAGAGACATGTTTTGCCATAATTAGAAATTCCTTATCACCAAGATTAAGATATTCTTCTACTACTGAGATATTGTTGCGAATTGAACGAACTCGAATTGATGGAAAGTGTTGTGGAAATAATTTTGAATAATTCTCAAAATTTGAAAAAATCTCAAAAACAATGTCTCTTTTTGTATTAACTATTCTTTCTAAAGAAAATTTCGGCAATTATAGTTTACAATGTACCCCATCGAGGGTATAAATTGTGCTCTATGTCAAATTGATCCAAACACTTGCCAACACCATGATTTACAATATCATCAATGGATTTAGGTTTAGTATAGAATTCAGTTACTGGAGGCAAAATTATAATTCCCAGTCTAGAAAGCTTTAGCATATTTTCTAAATGTATTGCAGATAAGGGAGTCTCCCTTACCATTAAAATTAATTTCCTAGATTCCTTTATTGTAACACCAGCAGCTCGTGCAATTAATGTGTCATCATATCCATTAGCAATTGCAGCCAAAGTTTTCATACTACATGGAGATACAATCATACCATCAATCCTGTGGGTGCCACTAGAAACACTAGATGCCATATTTTTTTCATCAGAAATATTAGACGCAAGAGATTTTACATAATCAATAGAATGATCAGTCTCCATTGAGATACATTTTTCAGCCCACTCAGACATAATCAAATGTGTTTCAATGTTTAATTTCTTGAGGGTTTCTAGCATTCTTATCCCATAGATTACACCAGTACTGCCAGTAATTCCAATTACTAATTTCAATAATTTGTCTTCTAAAGTATAGTATTTTATGTATTAGATATGCACAAATTCTTGGCACTAGGTATTTTGAGGATTGTCAGATTCGGTAAATTCTTGTAATTCTTTATTCATTTTTCGTCGTTTAAGCCATAATGAAATTCCACCCACGGCCATTGCAGTTAACAGAATAACTCCAGCCATTTGAAGTTCAAAATGATACAACATGTCTAAAAACAGGTATCTACATGGGAAAAATCTTGTGATTTCGATCCGATCTTGAAAATTAGCTATATTACCTCCTATCATCTAGGCATAATGTGATTAAAAGTTCTGAGATAAAGAAAATAGTTAATGATTACTCAGATGTCAAAATAGGAGTCCTAGGAAGCCATTCTGCATTAGAGATTATGGATGGTGCAAAAGATGAAGATTTTCAAACCAAAGTTTTCTGCCAAAAGGGAAGAGAGGGCCCATATCAAAGATTTAACAGGATTGCAGATGAGATAATTGTTTTAGATAAATTCAAGGACATGACTTCGACCAAAAATCAGAAAATGTTACGTGATTCAAACACCATAATCGTTCCACATAGATCACTTACTGTTTACCTTGGTTACAAAACAATTGAAAATTCATTCAAAGTACCTATTTTTGGAAATAGGAAGTTATTTCAAGCTGAAGAAAGGACTGCAAAAAAAGGACAATATTATTTGCTAGAAAAAGCCAGAATAAAATACCCTAAATTATTCAAAGATCCAAAAAAAATCAACAAGCCATGTATAGTAAAAGTTCAAGAAAAAAACAGACCTTTAGAAAGAGCATTTTTCACAGTTTCATCATACAAAGATTTTGTAGAAAAATCAGAAGCAAAAATTAAACAAGGAGTTATCTCAAGAAAAGATCTTGAAAAATCAAGTATTGAAGAATTAGCAGTTGGAACATATATGAATTTTAATTTCTTCCACACGCCAATTTCAAATCAAGTAGATTTTATCGGAATTGAACGAAGATTGCAAACGAACATCCATGATTATAATGCACTTCCTGCAAAACAACAATTAGATATCGATATAGATTTGCAAAATATCGAAGTAGGTCACACCCCTGCAAGCATAAGAGAATCTTTACTTGAAAAAGTCATAAAGATGGGAGACAAGTTTGTAGCAGCTGTAAAAAGAGAATATGCACCAGGAATTATTGGGCCATTTTCACTTCAAAGCGTTATTACAAAAGATTTAGAGTTAGTTGTATATGATGTATCCTTAAGAGTTCCAGGAAACCCAATAGTTGCAACAACTAGCCCTTACACAAAATATCAATATGGCACGACATTTGGAGTCGGCAGAAGAATTGCCATGGAGATAAAACGAGCTCAAGAAGAAGGAAGATTAGATGAGATAGTAACTTAATCTTTTTTCATCAATTAAAGCTAAGATTTTTTTAATTACAAAAATCCACATTAAGATTACTGAAAAAGCATGAAATTAAAATCAAAGAAATTAATGGCGCAAACCCCTAACTGCAGAACTCTGAGAGATTCCCTCTCATGGTCAAACGTCTAAACGTTTGATTGCCTTTTTTTCGTTCTGCGGGGCAGCGCAACTCAATCGCCAGATTTTTTAACTAACGACATCAATTAGTATAAAACATATAACTATTTAACATTTTATATGATTTTTTTGAAAAAAAGTAATTAAATATTATAAATTTTATTAAAGTACAAAAAATTATCACGAATGCGTATCACAAAGTGTAGATACCAAAATAACTCAACAGTAATCCACATATTGAAATGTAGAAAAAATCATTCAAAAAAATTGAGGGGATTGACGAACATCTAGATAAAAAAAATCAGAATAATTCATGCAAAGAAGAACAATAATGTATAGACAGAAGATTATTCAGAAGCGATAAGAGAATATTTTACAAAAAGATATTGAGAAGTATAAAAATATATTTTCAGCAAAAACTTTACAATTTTGTTAATTGGTTAGATTGGGAATATATCGAATACCATTCGTTCTAATTTTGAATGATTAAAACGGTTTGACATTCAAAATGGAATTGCTGATGCCAATTAGCAATACAAACTCTTTAGTGATCATTTATCAACAATATAATATGGGAAAAACTATTTTCATCAAAGAAATAATCACCATACTAAAAGAGCCAAGACTGTGTCCAACATGCAAAAAAGAAGATAGATTGGGAAAGAATGTTGTTAGAGAGGAAAGATCAAATGGAAAGACCATTTTATGTTCCAGATGTGAGGCATTAATCGTAATCACAAATCACAATCTAAAAAAAGTAGAATTATCATCGATTAAAGATAATACAATTATGCTAAAAGAGCCATATTTAATTAGAAAAGTTGGATATTAGTTTTTTGATTTTCCAAGTAATCCTAGAATAATATAATTTCGTACATTTGCAAATTCCCATTCTCTTAGATTTGCATTCACACATTCCTCTTTAATGATAAGCCCTGCCAAACCATGACTCCATATATGACGCTTAGTATCATAAACTTCAATAATTTTTCCATGTTTTGTAATTTTGATTGCACCGTGGCATCTTTGAATTACTTGTAACGCTACTCTTTGGTAGATTTTTTCAAAATTAACCATGTGATTAATATACAGAATCACATCAAAAAGGTTCTGATTTTTGATTGGATAATAATATACCATAGAAATTACAAGAAAAATTGCTGATGATTAATCAACAAACTAAGCTAAAACTGATAGATGATGAGTTTGCCGAATTATGAAGCATTTTAGAATAAAGTCAAGATTGCATATCAATAACACTGACCATCATGACAATAGGAGAAACAGAGATCTAGGATTGTCAATGTTGTCCAAACCAAACATAAGCATAAATAATGAAAACGCCTAAATTATCACAACCAGTATTAGTGAGATTTGTATTAATCTAGATGATGGGAGAACTGCCTGAAAAATTTCCAGAGTATGTTATTATGTACAAGACATTATCAAACCAAATCAAAACATTGGAAAAAAGAAAACAAAACGGACAAGAAAAAGATGAGATAGAACAAAAAATTCAAAATTATCATTTAGAACTATTAAAAATCAAAAAAATGTTTCCAGAGTATTTTTTTGATGAAAATTAATCATTCATGTGAGTGGTCATGTCCACAATTACATTGATGATCATCTGTTTGTGCAGACATTAGTTTTTGTACCATTTCATCGCGGATTTTAAGTAAATCTCCAACTTGAGCCTTTAGAGAGTCAGAAGTCCAATTTCTTTGACGAAGTTCCCTTACAACATCTATAATTTCCAGATCTACATTAAGTAAATTATCCATTAATTGTTCTTGTTCATTCACATAATTTTACGAATACACTACAAATAAAATCATTCTAATCATTAGAAAATTATAGAACTATGCTTCCATGCTCTCTTTTAAAAGATTTTTTCTAACAAGTATAGGAATGTTGTAAAATGCTCCTAACGCCATGGCATCTGAGGCTCTATAATTTCGCAACACAAGATCTTTCTTGCCGGTAAAATACAGATTTGCACGTAAAACCTCGCCGCTTTCATAGATTTTTACTTTAACTAAAATCAATTCGTTTTCTTCACAAATCTCCTCAATCATCTTGTAAATTGATGGTATAGATTCTCCATCAGTGTCACTAAAACTTGAGATATGCCTAGCAATTTCACCCGAAAATGCTCTCATATGAAATTCTTTTCCATTATCAGCCTTTAGAACAACCATTCCTTCAACGGCATATGGATCAACAAATCCAACATAATCAATTTTCACAGATTCATAATCAGGATCTTGCGCTTGATCAATTTCCATTATTTTACGCATAAACTACCGGTTTAGAGTTTATAAAGATAGCAACTTAATAGATCAAAAATTTAAAAAAAAAGTATAAAAATTATTTTTATACGATTAAAATTTTTCCTCTTACCCCAAATTATTTAAAATGAACAGCTGTGGGTAGCTTAATGTCTACAAATCCAGAGCGTGCAGTATCATACATTCTAAGCAAATCTGTTTCAAAATACATGGATCAAGATGTTCTCATACTCAGCATGAATACTCAAACTAGAGAAGCAGCTAGAATGTTGCGTCATTATGAAACAGATGACATCATTGTTACAGATAATGATAACCTGCCAGTGGGAATTGTGACAGATGAAGATATTCTAAGAAAAGTTAGTGATGTTACAGTTTACGCAGAAGCTACCAAACTAAAAGATATCATGACAACTCCGCTGATTACAGTAAATGAAAAATCAACATTGCAAGATGCACTACATAAAATGCGAGATAACGGCATTAGGAAATTACCAGTTTTATCAAAGAAAAACATGGTAATCGGAATGATCTTTCAGACAACAATTGCAAATGTTATTCGAGATGCCACAGCTACACCGCCACGTCTTTTGAGTCCACCAGTAAAAGCAATTCTGGGAAACCTAGGTTTCGTGTTACAATTTGCAGGAGTATTATTGCTTGTGCCTGCCATCCTTGCAACAGTTTTAGAAGATACAGTGATTGCTACCGGAATTTATCTGACCACAGTTCTTTTGCTTGTGACAGGATTTTTCCTGAATTCTTATGGAGAAAAATCAAGTCTTAATCTTCAACAAGCATCAATTCTGGTGTTTGCTAGTCTATTTCTACTAACTTTGTTTGGCACGGTTCCGTATCTGTATGTATTACCAAGCAATGAAACTAGCATAGAAGCTTTTTCAAATGCATTCTTTTCAAGTGCAGCTGGATTTACAACTGGAGGAATATCATTATTTCAGGAACCAGAAAATCTTTCCCAGAGCTTCACATTTTTCCGTAGTTATACTCAGCTTGTGGGAGGAATGAGTTTCATCTATTTAGTGATTACAGCATTTTATCCAGAGTCAAAATTACAATCAATGCGTGGTTTTATTTCAGGCAGAACACTACACATGAAAGAACTATTTCTTACTATTACAGTCATATTTTCTATTTACATTGTTATTGTCGCAACTTTATTGTATGTTTTTGGAGAAAGAAACATCATAGATAATTTCTCATTGGCGATGAGTACACTTGCAACTGGAGGGTTTTTACCAACATCTTCAATTCTTGATGATTTACTTTGGCAAGAACACCTAATTCTAATGGGAGGGATGATTCTAGGAGCACTGCCATTTACATTCCACTATGCATTTGTTAGAAAAAAATTCTTATCGCCAAAACTTGGAAAAGAAGTACTAACATATTTTGCAATTTTAGGAAGCGCCACAATCTTATTCATATTGATTAGTGGATTAGATCCATTAGAAAGTGCATTTTATTCTATATCAGCAAGCACTACTGCAGGACTCCAACAAGAAAGCCTTTCAGGACTTAATGGAGGAGCACGCACAATATTGATAATTTTGATGTTCATTGGAGGATGTGGATTTTCAACTGCAGGAGGTTTAAAGATTTTCAGGGTATTGCATTTGATTAACATTAGATCTTTTCTAAGCAAAGTAAAAAGAGCAAAGTTGACGTCAGAGACAAAAAAAGAAGTCACATCAACATTGATCATATTGGCATTATTTCCAACAATTTCTGCGATTGCAGGACTGCATCTTGCTGAAAGTGAACAAGTCTCATATCAGGATGCGTTCTTTGAATCTGTAGGAGTAATTACTACCGGTGGATTATCT
>JAOTSS010000051.1 GCA_029864805.1 Candidatus Nitrosopumilus sp.
TGTTGGTTCTGATGTTGGTTCTGATGTTGGTTCTGATGTTGGTTCTGGTTTAATTCTAGAGTCAAATTCAGATAAAATATCTTCTGCATCTTTTGATTTTTTAATGTCGCTCAATTTGGAATTCCTGTAATAACAAAAATTTCTCCGGCTTTTATTAATTTTTCAGGCTTTACCCATTAAGATAGTCTTCAAGTAATTTTTCAAGATCGTCTTCATTACTAGCTTTTCTAATTTTCTCAACTAAATCCTCTTCTTCAACCTCATAGCAATTTAACACATCTTGAGAATCTTTGAAAACCAACATTGCTTTATTTTTAAAAATACAATGATAGAGTTTTTCTTTTTCCATTTTCTCAGGTTTTAAATTGATTCCATTTTCGTCAGCAGAAACTGGATTTTCCATAAAAATAAGAGGGAGTATCAGTATTTAGATGAATAAGGTCAGTTATTCGTCAGTATTTTTGATTCAGTCCACGGATCTTGAGTTGACATTTCATTGCTAATAGTATTCCAACTAGAATAAAATGGTCTTAATTCAGATATACTCATGCTAAAAAATTACGAATTAATTCAAAAACTTGTTCAGGTTTTTCAGTAAATGGAGCGTGACCTGTATCGGGAATTATTTCAACATGAGAATTAGAAATATGTTCTTTGAAGATTTCAGAATGCTCAGGGGGGATCACCCTGTCCTCAGATCCCCAAAGAATCAATGTAGGAACATCAATCAGTTTTAGCCTTTCAATTTCTATCTTAGTACTTGCACTATTTTGAAGAGTTGATTTAAATGCATATTTTGCATTTGGTAATGTAATTCTTCGGATAAAACTTTCGACCAGTATTGACGGGATTTTAGTGCTGTCAGTAACCATCTGCTCAAAAATTTTCCTTACTGTATCAGTCGTAGGGTTCATTGCCACACTCATATATTCATCCAACAGAACTGTAGGTTCTTTGAGCATTCCAGAAGAATCTATCAAGACTAGTTTCTCTATCTGAATTTTATTTAGCATGATTATTTCTGCTGCAATATACCCTCCCAAAGAATGGCCTACAATACTTGTTTTACCGTTATCAAGACCAAGAAAGTTCATAAAATCTATGATTATGTCCCTGAAATTTTTAATTGTGTAATCCATTGATACAGGTTTGTCACTTTCGCCGAAACCAGGCAAATCAAGAGAAAGTGTATGAAAGTTTGTCGATAAAGATTTAGGAATACCAACCCATCTATCAGCAGAAGAGCCAAGACCATGAATAAACAAAATATGCCTGTCATTACCTTTCCCAGATTCAAGATATCTTATATTCAGACCATTCAGGTTTGCCCAATGTCCTTGCAATATCTGTTTAATTTTTGAGTCTAACTTTTATCTTTTCAATTATTTGTTATAAGAAGTCTGTCTGCGATGGTTTCTTTGGTTCCATTGATTTTCTTGGTTCTGGTTTTTAAGATGAGATAGGATATGTTAGTTTAAGTGAGGATACAGAACTATTTTTATTTTTTAATTTTCTCGTAGTCAAATAATGATTTTGTAAAATTTAGTTTAATGAGAAGTGTTTGGATTAATCTTGAACAATTATTCTCATGAGTACACTGAATATCAACAAAGAAGCAATTAGGATGATGAACCATTTCTTTTTAGATAACTTCAAAATTTTTCTGAAAAAAGGTTTGTTTATCAGTGACTTAGAGTCATGAACATATTTGTAATCATAACACTTTGAACAAAGTTTTCCAGCAACATGCCAATTAGGTTTTGGATCATATTTTGCCTCTTTAATCATACAAAACGCACACTTCATAAACAACATAATTAATTTAATTACTAATATATTGCGGCACTATTCTGAAATTCCTTCATCTTCGTAAAGGTATCGGTTCAATATTAGTAAGAAATTTCTGAAAGGAAAAGAGAAATAATTGAGAGTTTAGAATTTCTTTCTGATTCCAATAAACAAACTAACTGGAATTCCAACATACATTCCAAGATTCAACAAAATCAAACTAATCCCATATCCTAACACTTCAGATTCGGAATCCATATCAATATAATTCAGAATTGAAAGTGATGAAATCATTGGTGTAATTACAATCTTGATTGTTTCCTTAAATATTGGATTTTCACGCTCATAATCTGCTATAGCTGGACTAAATGAGTAATAGAAATCATTGAATGAATTTATGAATGATGTTCCTGATTCTGTGTTTAGTAGTTTGTTGTCTCTTAGTTCTCGTAATTTTTGAACTTGTGGGGCTAGCTCGGAACCGTATGTTGCAGTAGCTATAAGACAACCACCACCACTTCCGCCAGGACCAGTTTCAAAACTAGAATTGCAATCACCATTAATGAGCACATCACCAAATTCTGCCTCAGTTGAACCTTGAGATATTATTTTCTGATTCTGAATTGCAACAACTTTCAAATAGCCATCCTGTGTTGTTTTTTGAATTTTTGCACCAAATATTCCCTGACTGCCTAGTGATGATTCACATCCAAAAATAACACTAGTGCCGCTTTGACCATTTATTTCAGTGTAATCAAAACTTGAAGATTGAAGTGCACCTGACCATTCTGTATCAGAAAATATGAGTAATTTTGCGTTGTTACCAGGTATTTCTAGTTGTAATTCAGATTCTATTATTTTTTCTATTTGTTGTGATTGTGTAAGTTGTGCAGTATTAGTAATTTGAGAAAAAATATGAGTTCCTATTATGATTATTTCATAATCAGACCTACTAAAAGGAATTGTAATTGTTCTATCAGTTGATGTTGAAGTTTCTTCAAAGAAATTAAGATTTAGCCCACTTACAAGAATCTTAAATTCTCTATCTTCCGAACTAATTTTCGCATCAATCAAATTTCGAGGCAATGTTATAGTTAATTCTCCTCGAGATCTAGCATCTAAGGAAATTATCAAAGAGGTAGTTTCTGGGTTTATCTCAAAACCTAAAACTTTTCCGCCACGTATGTCATAATCTGGTTCTTTGAACTGTTGTGCAAAAGAAGTAGAAGTAAATGTTCCAATCATTATCACAAACAATACAATTACCAAAATCGAGATATTCACTGATGATCTGTGTTGCAAGAGACAAATAAACGCAATCATCTTTTCTTTTATTCAATACCTAGAAAAAATTAAGGAGTACTACCAAGGATTTCATTTACAAAAAATGTTCTAGTTTTTAAGTTTTTTAGATTATTCAAAAAATTATTCATTTAATGAATTTATAGCATATTATTCAGAGAGGAAAATCATCAATACAAACTGATAAAGGTTTTTTCAATTTAGTTCATCCAATAACTAATTTCTGATTTCTCCATAATTTACCCAACTACGGATCCTCCCCATAATCAGAATACTGCGAATACTCTTGTTTGTACCAAGTGGAACCAGAATTGTAAAAAAAGTCAGACTCACGATACGTTGACATAGTGGTCCAAACCTTTCTCGTTTTGCATCCAAAAACTCTCGATTAATTAATTCAGCCGTTCTATTCTAAGAGATTTGTTAGATATCAGACAAGAGATTGCAAGAATTTGAAATCCAATCTGATTCCATTCCCACAATATAATCATAGTTTTTTTCTCCAGATTAGAATATTTTGTGAATTGATCAATTGTCCAAATGTGTTCTTAACTGATTCCTTTGACCTAAGTGAGTCTTGGAACATCATCATCAGACTATATTGGGCCTTCATGATTTAGTATGGAAACACTGGTAAATAATACTGCTTTCGGTCAATTATTGTAATGAATGCACAATATAGTAATAATCAAAACAGCATGGAAAGATATTGGAAACAAGAGTAGTTTTCCACATAGATTTTGATTATTTTTATGCGCAATGCGAGGAGACAAGATCACCTGAATTAAAAACAAAGCCGGTATGTGTTTGTGTTTTCTCAGACAGGGGAGGCGATAGTGGAGCAATAGCTACGGCCAACTATACTGCAAGAAAATACGGGGTCAAGTCAGGAATACCAATATCATTTGCAAAAAAAAGACTAGAAGATAGAAAAGATGCAGTGTTTTTGCCTGTGGATTTTGACTTCTATTCAGATATTTCAGAAAAAGCAATGGAGATCATGAAATCAAATGCAGATATTTTTGAATATGTTGGAAGGGATGAAGCATATTTGGATGTAACAAAAAGAGTAGAAGGTGATTTCAAAAAAGCAAGTCATCTTGCACAACAAATCAAAAATTCCATTCGAGAAAAAATTAAACTTAGTTGTTCAATTGGAATTTCACCCAACAAGTTAATTTCAAAGATCGCATCTGATTTTCGAAAACCAGATGGCCTTACAGTTGTGACTCCAGATAACATAAATGAGTTTTTAGAACCATTAAAAATTAGAGCAATTCCAGGAATAGGAAAAAAAACTGAAGAAAGATTTTCTGAAATGAAATTAGATACAATACAAGATTTAAAAAAATTAGATGTTTTTACTTTGAATAAAGAATTTGGAAGAAAGAGTGGAATCCACATCTATAATGCAGTAAGGGGAATAGACAATGAGCCAGTCAAAGAAAGAGAGGCCAGGATACAATACAGTAAAATTTCAACACTAAAAAAAGACTCAAAAGACTACCAATTCCTATCAGAAAATATTGCGGAATTATGTAAAGAAGTGCACAGTATCTTAATGGAAAAAAACCAAATGTTCAAATCGGTTGGAATTTATCTTGTTCAATCAGATTTATCAAGTAAATCAAAATCAAGAATGCTGAAAAATCCAACCACGAGTATTGAGGAATTACAAAAAAATGCGGATCAATTACTAAAAGAAGCATTAGAAAATCAGGCAAATACAATTAGAAGATTAGGGGTGAAAGTTGCAGAACTTTCAGAAGTTCAAGGGCAAAGTAGTATCACGAATTATTTCTAAATAGAAAAATTATTGTTCAAGTTTTTTCATGCGTCTTGATTCTATCAAAATTACTATCAGAATGAATGCAAACAGCCATGGCAGAAACATGATTTCGCCTGCAATCTTATGATATTCTTCCCATGCCACAGGATCTGTTGTCACTTTAAGGGCATACCAAGATAATGAAAATATTCGAATCAGATTAACTGTGATAGTACCTATAATACCTAAAACAAAATACATTACTTTTCGATTTCTGGGAATATTCAGTTTTAACATGAATGCACCAATAACCAATGAAAAAATAATAATACTATGAACTCCAGCAGATGGCCAAAAAACTTGAAGTGCCATAGAACCATGTTCGCCTCGCAAGAACATGACATTGTCTTTCGCTATTGCCGTCCCAAGATCAAGCATTGTAATTATCCATACATTAGCTTGAACAAAGTATGGAACAATATACTGTAAAGGACCCAAGGTATCGTATGGGAAGAATGCATCAAGTGAGAGAATAATTGCAGTACCAGTTAGAAAGATTGGTCCAGCAGGTGCAATTCTAATCCATCGTTTACCAAAGAAAAGGGTCAATGCTGTAACAATAAAAATTGCCATAACAACAAAATCCCACATCCAAGTCCATGAATAAATTAATTGTACGTCAAACTGCTCAGCAGATTCAACAATATAATCTCTGAGACCGTACTCTAATGAAATTAGATATATGATAGTTAGAAGTGCCATAGGGATTACTGCAAGTAGTCGTTTTTTAGAAATAACAATTTTAAGACCAATTAATTCGGCTACTATGAAAACAAGTGCAAAGAAATAACCACCTCTACCCTCATTCCAACTCCAAGCAATTGAATCAGGGTATGCAATCATTGAAAAAAGAATTGGGCTTGCAATTATGAAAATTCCAAAAATAAGATTCCAATTCTGCATTAGTTAAACCTAAAAAATGGCAAATAAATAGCTCAACTTTGTAAATTTTTAAAATTCGTCTATTCATAAAAATTCAAAAACTATAATTCCACACAGATTCATTTCATAGTCCTCAGGATCTCTACTATTAGGCATAATTGAGACATAATCAACATCAGATGAGCAAAAATATTATTTCAAAATTGTAAAAATCCACTATTCTTAGTAACTTCCAATAGATTAAGATCTAGAACGGATATCACATTCAACTTTGAGTGATTTTATAGTAGTGAAATAAGTTACAACCAAAATAGCAATTGCAATGATTCGAATTGGAATCTCATAATTTGTTAGAAATGCAGTTGCAGTAGCACCTACTGAGCCAAAAGTCGAGATCACTGCAAATCCAACAGGTCCACAACTACACGCACCAGCAGCTGCACCAACGATAGAACCAACAACACCGCCACCCATTTTTTGTTTTGAACTTTTCAAAATACTAATTCGAAAAATATTCATTGGGATTACCAATGCAGACAGAGATGAAAGTGTCAAGATCAATACAAATCCCAATTCAGTTCCAGAAGGTAAATGACTTACAACGTAGGGGTCTAAGAAAATATATTCAGACAATATCAGCAAGCCAGTCATCATAGATATGAAAATGACAGTAGACAAGAGAACATAGTTGAAATTTAAAAATACAAGTTTGATGGGTTGCATCATTTAGATCATTGGATCCAGTATTTGCTTAAAAACAGAAAATGGTTGTGCCCCACTGATTTGTTGTTGCCCGTCAGGACCTACAATGAAAAACCCAGGAGTTCCGCGTACACCATTGTCTCTTGCTTGTTGTATGTTGTACTGAACACGTTTTGAGTACTTTCCAGAATCAAGACAACTTTCAAAAAGTTCCATGTCAAGATCCAAACTAAATGCAAATGCCTTCAGTCTTTCAGAGTTTGCCCAACCGCCATCTATTTTTGGTTCTTGTGAATTGTAAAGAAGATCATGATAATCCCAGTACATGCCTTGATCTTCAGCACAATATGAGGCCTGTGCTGCTTTAGGGGAGTCGTTTCCCAAAAAGGCCAAATCAACAAAAACTAAATTTGCTTTTCCGGTTTCGATATAATCACGTGTTATTGCAGGTTTTGTATTATGAAACCAATTATAGCATTGATGGCATTGATAATCACCAAATTCAACAATTGTGATTGGAGCAGAAGGATCACCTAAAATTGCAGAGCCCATAACAGTGGAAATCGTACCGTGTGTTCTGCCCATGTCAAGATTAACAGTTTCTGAGGAAGATGATGAAACAGATGCTGCAATACCGGCGACTATTGCCACAATAATGACACCCAGAATTACAGCTTTTTTATTCATATTTCAAAAAGATTGAATTGGTTAAAAAAACTTATTCCAAATTACGCGATGATTTTCGTTTAAACAGATTTACAAATTTTGCAATTGCAGTGTCAATAGGACATGTCTCACACATAGCATTTGACGAATGCTCATCAAGATGTTTTTCAAATCTTTCTCTAGATTCAAAAACCAAATCACATTTTTCACAATAAACTTTATTCACGTTATTCTTTAATAATTTTTTCACGATTTTTTTGTGTAACTAGTGCTTATAAAGATCCTGTTGAAAATCAAAATGTGATTAAAATTCTAGATAAACTTGTTACAGGGTTTTTTATTGTGACATTGGGAATTTTGTGGTATTGTAGTTCAAAGGATCAAGTTAACCCTAGTCAATACACCATCATAGTCTATGATGTGTTTGGAAAGCAATCAAAGATTGACGGAATAAGAACCAGATTTAAAACAATAGATGTTGCACAAAGTTACATTTCAGAATATCAAAAACGTTTTGAGGGTCACAGTTTTTCAATGGTTCAAGAAATCCCCATAATTAAAAATACAGGTTATAGAGTTTTTAAAAAAATTCAAAGGTAATGGATTCTCATGTGAACATCAAGTTCAACTTGATATCTTGTGATAAATCCACAGTGAGTGCACGAAAACATTTCAGACTGATCAGCAGAATCTCGTTCTATCACTCTACCTGAAATTGATGTAATGTCAATTTTTCCATTATTCGAAATCACAGCAAAGTTATTTTTTTCATCTATAGAGTCTAGATATTCTTTAATGGCAGAAATTACCACATCAATATCAAGAGTATCATCATCATCAAAAGTAGATAGCGTGAATTGATGTTGTTTAAGAGTAGGAATGGCTTCTACTTTATCTGCAACATATACAAGTAATTCATTTTTTATTGATGGAACATCTTTGCAATCTATTGTGAGCATAATATTTGAAAAACGGGTCAATATTTTAGTCTACCAATGATTGAAAATGATTATTATGGTTTGATATTGTGAGTTTGAATAGATGGGCGATTCAGAAACATTTGGAGTTGAGAAAGGTTACGGAGAAGAGATTGTGTCATGGTTAAACAATCAGGCCAAGGTTCAAGGAGTAAAACTTGAAGCTAGACTGTATGGATATGAAATTTCTACTAAAAATTTTGGAGATTTTGAAATGTTTTCATGGATTGGAGATGTGCAAATCGCAAGAAAGATGATCATCAAAGCAAGTAAAAGATTCAAGGTAAAAGTAATCGAGGGAGGATACAAACCAAAAGAAAAAATACTAAGATTGAAAAAATTTGATTTTGCCAAAGTCAAAAAAGGAGATAAGACCATAGGACAATTAGAATTTGTCTCATCAAGATTTGGAAATAATCAATGGGAGATTCAAGATGAAGAACGTCATTAAAATAGCAATTACAGGGAATTATAAAAAATGAAGAAGATAGGCATTATTGGTTTAGGAATGTTGGGAAATGCAGTAGCACTGCATTTGTTAGATTCAGGTTTTGACGTAACAGTGTACAATAGAACAAAAGAAAAAACAATGCAAATCAAAGAGAAAGGAGCTAAAGTTGCATTATCACCTAAAGAACTTGCAGAGAACGTTGAACTTGCCATTATTGTAGTAAAAGATACAGATGCAGTAAAACAAGTGTCTTTTGAAAAAGACGGAGTAATTGAGAGTAAAAATGAAAAGTTAATTGTTGCAGATATGAGTACCATTAACCCATCAGAATCAAAAAACATTTCAGAAAAATTTCTAGAGCATAACATTCAGAAATTAGATATTCCTGTAATGGGGGGACCAAATGTTGCAATTACTGGAGATTTAGTCATGATGGCATCAGGAGATAAGAATACTTTTGAAAATTGTGAAGACGTTTTTTACAATATTGCAAACAAAGTATTTTTCATAGGAGAAAGTGGAGTTGCACATTCAGTCAAGCTTGCTATGAATCTTCAAATAACCATGCTTGCACTAGCCCTATCAGAGGGGATCACTTTTATCAAAAAATCAAAGGTCGATCCTAAAGTATTTCTTGAAATTTTAAACTCTACATATTTTAAAACAGGGATGAGTGAAAAAAAAGCATACAAAATGGCAGATGGTAAATACAGTGCAACATTTACACTTGCAAATCTAAAAAAAGACATCAGTACAATTACAGAAACTGCCAAAACTATAGGAATAAAACTTCCAATGATTGAAAAAGCTGAAGAATTGTACGAAAATGCACTAAAAGAAGGACTAGGAGAAGTAGATTATACAGGAATAATTGAACATATTAAAAGAATCAACGATTCCAAATAAAACCAAAATGACGAATAAAGTTAAACAAAAATTCTATAAGTTATGAGTTATTTGTGTTATTATGAGACTAAATGATAAAGTAGCCATAGTTACAGGTGCATCAAGTGACATAGGCAAAGGTATTGTGAAGAGATTTACTGAGGAAGGGGCAAAGGTAGTTCTAGTTGCAAGAAGCCTAGAAGGATTAGAAAAAGCTAGAAAAGAAATTGGAAATGAAGAATTAACAGCCTCAATAACGTGTGATTTGACTGATGAATCACAAGCACTCCAAGCAGTCAATCAAATCATGGACACATATGGTAAAATCGATATTTTAGTAAATAATGCAGGAGCAATTAATGATCCAGTGCATTTTCACGAAATGAAAGATTCTGAAATTAAAAAACTCATTGACGTAAATTTGTTAGGGGTGTTTCACATGACAAAAGCAGTTCTTTCAAAAATGTCAGAGGGAAAAAGGGGGGCAATTGTAAATGTAGGCTCCATATCAAGTGAAAGAGCAATACCAAGAGTACATTTGGCAGTATATTCAGCTACCAAGGCAGCAATTTCCATGTTTACAAAATCAATTGCAGTAGAATATGCAAGAAGGAACATTAGATGTAATTCTGTAAATCCAGGAATTATCAATTCAGGAATGATCAAACCATATCTAGATGATCCTCAAGCAAGAAAAGTTCTTGAAGAGAGATTACCTCTTGCAAGAATTGGAGAGCCGGAAGATGTTGCAAATGCTGTGCTTTATTTGGCATCAGATGAAGCAAATTGGGTAACAGGAACCATTCTAAATGTAGATGGTGGCAAGACAGCTTCAGAAGGATAATCCTTTTTCAAGTAGCGTTTTTGCAAGTAAACGAGATACACGAATAGGTTCTGGGATAGAACCATGTAAGGTCAAATCATTAAGAAGATGCATCACCTCATTTAGTGTACACCCTTCCATCCTAACAAAAATATCATTATAAGTATGCAAAGTAATTTTTTCTCGCTTACCCAATTTATGATATTTAGAAATTTTAGATTCAAATGAATTTGGAAAATAATGTTTAAGAGTATCTTCAATTCCAAGAGAATCACGGTATGAAACTCCAATTATTGGAATGTTTAGAGAATAAAATAATTTTTTGATATCTATAATATTATACATGGAAATGATCAAACCAGAGATCAACACATAACTGACATCAGGCCTATCAAGTTCATCATACATCTTTAGTATAGAATCAGTAGCATCGTCACCACCTAATGTTGCACTTCCAAATACAAAATCATCAATAATGAAATCTCGTCTCATCACGATTCCAGATAAAATAGATTTTGATGAATTTGGAGTAAAGCTTTCAGCAATAGCAAGCCCCCTTAACCCTTTTTTTTCAAGATGAAGAGATCTCATTGTTCTTTGCCCTCAAATATGCACGGTAGCTTAGTCCAGAAATCACCATAATAATTCCAGTAATGGCAGACCACATTACAAAAGATGAGATTTGAGATTCATCCATAAAGTGTTACAAATTTGTAAACATCTAAAGTTTCGGTTCACGAATATAGTCAATTCAACATTACCTGAAACATCTAAATAGATTTGATACCGATGAAATTTATGCCTGAATTCATATGTCCTGACTGTGGAAAACGCCTATTTCATGAAAATGAAACAACATTAAAGGTAGAAGAGACAATACATTCAAAATTCTGCAGAAAGAGCGAGGGAGAAACTCACAGTTACATGCACAGAGATTTAGCACATATGCAGACTTTTGATTCAGAAAGAGAAAACGATACTTCAGGCACTCCAGTTTTAAAGAAATAATTTCACAGAAATTACTCAAAATTATATTCTAGGGATTATTGATAGAGTTAAGTTGTCTGAAGAACATCATTATGATTTAGTTATAGTAGGAGGAGGACCAGCAGGATTATCAGCTGCAGATGTAGCTGCAAAAAATGGAATTAAAGTGGCCCTAATAGAAAAAGAAAATTCAATTGCAGAAACTGTTAGAACAAGTGGAGTCACATGGATTCAGAATATCAAAGAGTTCGGAATTCCAGACGACTGTTTTAATCCAATTAAAAACTTCTCATTTTGTTCACCAAACAACGAGGTTACGATTAGTGATTCAGTTCCACGAGCTGCAGTTTTAGATGTGAGAAAAACATACAGATGGTTAGCACAGCAAGCAAAGCAGTCAGGTACAGACATCTTTGTAAAAATTAATGTTAATGATGTAATCAAAAATGAAAGAGGGGACATTATAGGAGTTAGTGGTATTGGACCAAATGGAAAAATTACGTTTCATTCAAAAATAGTAATTGACGCAAGTGGATTTCAGTCTACGGTTTGCAAAGCTATGGGTTTTGTAACTCAATGGAAAAGGTTTGGAGCAGGAGCAGAATATGAGGTAAAAGCAGAAAATGTAGAATCAGACACATGGTGGTTGATGGTAGGTCAACAATACTCACCGGCTGGATATGCTTGGATTTTTCCTTTAGGAAACAACATTGTTAGAATTGGGGTAGGCGTTGGAAAACCAGAATCAAGTATAGACCCAACTCAAAGACTAAAAGAACTGATGAATTCAAAAATAGGTCCGATTAAAAGATTAGGAAAAATATCACCAATAGAGTTTCATTATGGATTGATTCCAAACGATGGTTTGTCAAGAAAGACGGTGTTTAACAATTTGATTTTAGTGGGAGATTCTGCAGGCCAAGCAAATCCTTTAGTTTTAGAAGGAATAAGATATGCAATAAAATTTGGCAGAGTTGCTGGAAAAGTTGCGTCAGACGCAATCAGATCAGGGAATACAGACAAAGATGCATTATATCCCTATGAAGAAAACTGGAGAAAAGAGATAGAATCAAAAATTAACTCCGCAGGAAAAGTACAGGATAGATGGATTGGATTATCTGATGAAGAATGGGATAAAGAATTAGATATCATTAAAGAATTGAAACCTGAGGAGTTCATAGATTTTATAAAAGCTGAATTTGGGTTATCAAACATGATAAAGTTGGCAACTCACCATCCAAAGCTTGCAGTAAGACAACTATTCAATTTAGTGAAAGGAAAAAAATCACAATAAAGATGGACAAAGTTAGAAAAACATTTGATAAGTGGGCTCAAAATGGAAGAGCCGAATTAATGGAATTAGAGCATGGAAAGAACGTTTCAAAATTTTTACAAACCATATCATTTGACAAACCATTTACATTTCTAGATGTAGGTTGTGGGAATGGATGGGTTGTAAAGAAGATTGCCAGAGAGAAAAATTGCAGAAAAGCGATAGGCATTGACAAAAGTAAAAAAATGATTATTCAAGCTAAACAAAATAAAGAGAGCAATAATGAATATTACATTCATACAGATATAGAATCAATGAATTACAATGGAAAATTTGATTTTGTATTCTCAATGGAATCCCTTTATTATGCAGATTCAGTTGAAGTTGCACTGAAAAAAATATTCAAACTACTAAAGCCAGGAGGGAATTTTTTCTGCGGTACGGACTTTTATTCAGATAACAAAGCCACTGCTAAATGGGCAAAAATCATGAAAATACAGATGCATTTGCATTCAAAAAAAGAGTGGAAAGAGTTTTTCAAAAACACAGGATTCATAGTAAAAACAAAGCAAGTCAAAGATTTGAAAAGCAGAAAAAAATGGAAACAGGAATTTGGGACGTTGTTCATAATAGGCACAAAACCTCCAAAGTAATATTCAAATTCAATCAAGAATTACATTCACCATGTGAGCTGGAGCACGACATACTGCTACGGCAGAGGAAACTCCTCCCTCCGTACAGGAAATGTGATCTGGAGATAGATAATCAGAGATGGTTGGCAACGGAGCAGAAAAAAATCCAATATGGCGCACTGTGATGGCAAAACCTGAGGTTTCCATAAAAGGAATGAAAAAAGCCGCCCCACATGGAGCAAGGCCAAACAGAACTTAAAGTTCCTGTACTAGGTTC
>JAOTSS010000096.1 GCA_029864805.1 Candidatus Nitrosopumilus sp.
CTTCGGGTTCTGCTGATGGCAGGTTCAACTCACCATCAGGATTGGCACTTGATGATAATGGAATGCTGTATGTTGCAGACACTGATAATCACAGAATACAGATACTTACGTTACCAACAAGCGGAAGTGGTAGTAGTGGAAGTAGTTCATCAAAAGATGTTCCTGACGCTCCAAAAAGTCTTTCAGCATCGGCAGCATCTCCCACTTCAATTATTATTTCATGGAAAGCACCAGAACTAGATGATGACGTAGCTAAGATAACAGGATACAAGATAGAATCAAAGGAAGGCAGCTCCTCATACAAGATAATTGTTGCAGATACAAAAAGTACCACTACATCTTTTCTACATACAGGATTAGATGAGGATGAAAGTTACAGATACAAAGTATACGCAATTAACTCTGAGGGTACAAGTAATCCATCATTTGTAGGACCTGTAGAGCCAGGACCTACACAAAGTCCAGCTGGACTTACTGCGACAGCGGTTTCAAAGAATCAGATCATGCTATCATGGATACCTCCAACTGATACCTTCAATCAAGCAATTACAGGCTATCTAATAGAACGCGAGGTTATTCCAGATATTCTTTATGACAATGTAGCCACTGTAGGTAGTAGCAGTACAACATATACTGTAAGCGGATTGGAGACTGGAAAAGAATACAGTTATGTGGTAACTGCAAATCTAGCTGTAGGCAATACACCTAGATCAAATTCAGCATCTGCAACTCCAGAAACGAATTCAAAGCCACCAACATCTTCAAGTGCCATTACTCTACCTACACAACCAAGAAATCTAAGTGCTGTTGCTTCTTCGTCACAGGTCCAGCTTACTTGGAATGCACCATCATCTGATGGAAATTCAAAAATTACAGGTTACAAAATAGAGGTAAAGAAAGATTCCGGATCATATTCCATATTAGAATCAAATACTAAAAGCACATCTACTTCATATGTTGATTCAAATGTTCAAATCAATTCAAAATATATCTATAGAGTATCTGCAATAAATTCAGTTGGTACAAGTATCCCTTCATCAGAAGTACCTGCAACACCAAAATCAGCAAACATTCAGATCAGCCCTATAGGAAAACTTACAGTTGATGAAGGGAAATTCCTATCCTTTACAATCAAGCTTACAGATAATTCAGTCAAAGATGTGGTGTTTAGTTTAGATAAAAATCCACCAGCAGGTGCAAAAATCATATCAAACACAGGTATGTTTTCATGGACCCCATCAGCATCAGATGCTGGAAAAAGTCACACATTTGATGTAGTAGTAAAAAAGGATGGACTAGTTGATAGAGAAACAATCACAATTACGGTAAATGACATTATTGATAATTCACAACCAGTTGAGCCAAAACCAACTGAACCAAAACCAACTGAGTCTGAACCAAAAGAATTAGGAATTGCACCATTTGTTGATAAAACAAAAGATCCACAGAGCTATGTTGACAGATACAATAATGAGGCAACTTACAAAAAGTGGTTTGATGAGAATTTTCCAGAGTATGATTCAATTTATCAGGCAGTAGGTTTGGAGGAACCTAAAGTTGACGACATTGAAAAACCTAAAGTTGTAGAGAAAAAGTTTGGAATTTGCGGCCCTGGAACAAAGCTGATTGAAGGGGTTTGTACAATTGTTGTAAAACCAGTTGTAAAGCCTTGGTGGCAGTTTTGGTAATTTACTGAAAAAGTTAAGTTTTAATCACAATGTTTTATCAGAATTAGTATGGGAAAGCTAAGTCGAAATCTTAGAATTTGCGGCGACTGTGGTATTGCATACACTTCTGTTAGCTTTACAAAATACATAGATCAGTGTCCAATATGCCAATCACGGAGATTTGAGGCAATTCCCATCAAAACAGAAAAGGATTAATTTTCAATAAAGCAATTTGAACCTAATTATGGTTTAAAATAATTCCACGTAATCAATATAACAATGATTTTTTTAGTAGAAGTAATTTCTTGTATTCAATGACTGAAGATCCAGAAATTCAAAAAATCATGCAAAAAAAATTAGTCGAAATGCTCAATCAAAAAAACCAGCCTAAAATTGAGCCTGGTATCATAGATTTGAATGGATCTAATTTTGATCAGATAGTTTCAGCAGATAATCCAACGCTAGTAGATTTTTGGGCAGAATGGTGTGGCCCATGCAAATCGATGCATCCAGTATTTGAGAGCCTCTCAAAGAAATATCCTAATGTGAAATTTGCCAGGGTAAATGTAGATCAAAATCAGAATATTTCAATAAGGTTTGGTGTTCAATCAATTCCAACATTTATCATGTTCAAATCAGGTCAGATTGTAGATAAAATGATGGGAGCAGTCGGAGCTCCTGGAATTCATATGATTTGCAAGAAACACTCACCATAAAAAAAATCCTAGCACTAAAAAAATCAAATTTTATTTTAAATTCAGTTACTAATAATCCAAAATATGACAATTCATAGTTGTTATTACAAAAGAAAAATACTGGATATAATATAATGCATGTTTTGATTCAAAGATGCTAGAAAGGTTATGAAAACAAATTTTACAGTAATAAAAGAAGATATCTTTAATGATTAATAGCCATAAATTGGTTCTTTTTCTCTCTGAATTCTAACTATATCATTTAGAACCTCTTGTTCTTCAAGACTTAGTTTATGCATATATTTGGTAAGCAGTTTTTTTGCCTCTGGTGATGGAGGAAATGTATAGAAAACTTCTTCTTCAAAGATTTGTCGTCCAATTGTGACATCATTGACAGAGCATGCAACTTCATCTCCTGTCTTTGCAGAAGATACTGTTTTTTTATCAAGCTGTAATTGATGAATTGTTCCAACTTTGCGTCCAGACATATTCATAAATGGAATTTTATGTTTTAAAGTTCCAACATCTACACGTACACCAAATACTGCAGGGTTGTTATTTCGGAACACCATTCCTTTAAGAAAAGTAAATTTTGCAACAGGAGTCAATTCTGCAAACATTGCATCTTCTTCGTTTGCAGTATCTTCTTCAACCCACGCATTATAGTTATCAATTAAGCTATAGATTACTTTGTCTTCAAAAATTTTGATATGACTCTCCTCTGATTCTTCTTTTGCGTCTGGTAAAATCTTTACATTAAATGCCAAGACAATTCCCAGATGTCTGTCGTTTTCTTTGATTGCTTTTGCTTCCATAATATCTCGTCTATTCACAGGACCAATGTCAGCTTTTGCGACTGGTACTTGTGAGCGTCTTAACATTTCAACTATTGCCTCAAGTGAACCAATAGTGTCACATTTGAGAATGATTCCATTAGTTTCAGTATCAATAAAAACTGATTTCATTTCAGCTTCAATGAGTTTAGTAAATTTTTCAATCTCAGCATCATTTGTTGCAACATAAAGAGTACTTCCAGGAAGAACTCCTTCAAGATCAGGAGATGCAATTTTCAGTCCAGCTGCTGCATCTACTTGTGCTACAGGTTTAAATTTGTCTCGAGGATCTCGCATCTCATCAAGAGGTTTAGGCAATAGAATTGCCTTGGGTTTTGTAATTATTACAGAATTTCTTTTTGCTACTACAATGCTGTTTTCTTTTTTTATTGTTCCATCAATTAGAATGATATTTGCAGTTTGTCCTAATCCTACTTCGTCATTAACTTCTAAAACTATTCCACGTGGTTCTTTTTCTTCCTGATTGAGTCTTTTTTGAAGATATTGTTGGGTCAATCCCACTAGGACACTAAGAAGTTCAGGTATTCCCACGCCGGAACGTGCAGAAATTGGAACTATTGCAATTTCTGATTTAAAGTCCTTTACTCGATAAAATGCTTCTGATTGGTATCCAAGAATAGACAAAGTTCCTACAACATCATAGATTTTTTGATCAAGATCAGTCTGAATTGATGCATCTTGTTCTTTGATTGCTTGTGAAATGAATTTTGTTTCGGATTTTCTCCATCCAGAAATTTGATCACACTTGTTCAGAGCTACTACGAAAGGAACTTTTCTACTCTGTAAAATTTTCAAACTTTCATTTGTTTGTGGCTGAAATCCACGATTAACATCAACTACAAGAATTGCAATGTCAGCTGCAGAACCTCCACGTGAACGAAGATTTGTAAAAACTTCGTGTCCTGGTGTGTCAATAACTAAAATCCCAGGTACCTTGTGTTCTGCCTGTTCAAGTTTTTTGTATAGTATTCCACATGTTTCTTTGATTGTCTCAGATGGAAGAAAACTTGCACCAATGTGTTGAGTAATACCTCCTGCTTCTCTACCTTGAACTCCGGTTCCACGAATTCTA
>JAOTSS010000097.1 GCA_029864805.1 Candidatus Nitrosopumilus sp.
AAATAGTTAACGCACATAGAGAATCGGTCTTTGAGGTTTTCTCTAATTTTGAAAACTATCAGCGATTGGTTCCTCAACATTTTCCATCTGTTAGAATTCGTTCAGTTCGTGGTGATGTCTCTGTTGTAGAAGAACATCTGAATTTTGGAGAACTTGAACTACTTATTATGGCAAAACATGTTTCTAAAAAACCCATTTTACATGAGATTTTTGTAATTGGAGGTGATGTAAAAGGTAGTCACATCAAGCAAGAATTCATTGAACTGGAGAATAAAACCAAAATTCTAGTTGATGTTGATTTAAAATTTAAAGGAAAAATGAAAATTTCTAGTATGTTTGGAAAAAACACGTTTGAACAAGATTATGGCAAAATTTTAGATGATTTTGCAAAAATTATTGAAAATTAATCTGATTTAACTTCTTTGTCTTTTGAGACACTGCCTATTTCTTCCTTGAATTCTTTAAGATCTTTATCTGCCTCAATTTTTCCTTTCTCAAATTCCCCTTTGGCTTTACCAAATGTCTTTGCAAGTTCTGGAATCTTTTTTGCACCAAAAATTAACACACCAATTACTACAACTAATACGATGATTTCAGTACTTCCAAGCATTACATTCCCACTGCTTTGATTTCAGATTTAAGTGTTCAACTTTTTGCGTTCCTTACGCTCGATGAATACCATGCCTGCCGCATATAATGCAATCATTGGTCCTGCAACAAATGCCATTGTAACTCCTGTCCCATCTGGTGTGATTATGGCGCCAAAGATTACTATAATCACAATAGCATATCTAATATTTTTTCTCCAAAAATCAGTATCTACCATTCCTGATGCTGAAACTGCATACATTACAAGTGGAAGTTGAAATGAAAAACCAAACGCTAGCAAAAATTGTAATACGAAAGTTACAAACTCCATGACGTTTAGAAAAGTAACTAATCCTGCACCTTCACCATACCTATACAGAAATTCTAACATGTATGGAATTACAAAATTATACGAAAAAACACAACCTGCAATAAATAATCCTAATGCTGGAAGTGAAATACTTCTGCTGATATGGATTTCATTTTCTTTTAATGCTGGCTTGATGAATCCCACTAACTCTTTAATGATAACTGGCATCCCAACTACAATACCTACAAGGGCTGCAACGTACATTTGAGCAAAGAATGCTTGTCCTGGTGCTGTTTGAATTAATTGTACTCCTTCTGGAACTAAATTAATTCGCATGTGATTTGTAATCTGTGCTGCAATATTGTGGAGTGGTTCTAGTGTTGGATAGTACAAAGTAAATTGGCCTAATTGGATTGACTCTGCATGAAGTGTTAAAAGCAATACAGAAATTACTCCAATAACTAATACGATTCTAAGTAATCTTTTTCTTAGTTCTTCTAGATGTTTATTGATACCATCCAATTCGGACATCTGATATCATTGCGTTTTAAACTATATCAATTATGTGGGAATTGGCAACAACTTTGCTTCTGGAAGACCTGCATCTTTGAGTTGTTCTGGAGTCAAGTTCTCAAATTCTAAAGAAATTGTGGCTTTAGTGTTAAATTTTGCTTCCATTTCTTGTGCCAAAGTACCAATATCTTTTGCAGAGAAAATTTCTTTTGAGTCTTTTAGAATGATTCTGTCTCCTTTTTCCATACTTTTGCCATTGTATTTTCCTTGAAGAAAACTGGTAATCCCTGGTAATTCTTTTCTATCAATGTTGTTGTAAAAATAACATATTCCTTTTATTGATTCATAATCATATGCTGTTCCATGTCTATACATAAAAACACCGATAAAATGAGCCTCATCTTCTGGCTCTCTGATACATTTGACTTCCCAATTTAGTAATTTACTTTCATCATAGGAATAAGTAACCATTTCATCTGACGTAATTTTCCAATATCTTGATCTACCCCTTGCCATTACACAATATTGTAAATTATTCTGATATAAATTCCATGTCTATGTGACTGGGTGGATACATCTGTTTTCTTTTATTATGATCTGATGTGTTCATGTTGTAAAAAATGAATTTATGATTATATTGAATTTGATAGTAATGAAGATTCTAAAAAATACAACATATTATATAAAAACAAAAATTATTCAATGATTGACTTTATTTCTAATTAGATGCGGCATGAAAAAAATCCTCTATATCCTATAGAAATTGATGATTATCCAAAATTATTTGATTACGTTTTATCTGCACAAGGTTTAGTTTATTTTCATTCTTTGAAAAGAAATTACATCCTGGGCAAAGAGTTGAGTTTAGATGAATATAACAAACTTCGATTACTCTATGTGTATTATGCTACTGCAAATAGAAATTCTCAAGAAGTATTTGCATGGCAAGATATCTGTATTACTCTTGATGATCGAGGAATTTTTGAGAGAAACATGTATCAATCAAAAGAAGATTTGAAAGACAAATTATTGATACTAGTGAATCCTGAATATCAATCTGGCCTTTATAGAAAATATGTAGAATATGTAAAAGAAAACATGAATTCCAAGTAACCGGCACTGGATGATTGTATCTTAAGAACACAGTCTCAGAACCGTAAACCTGCCGACTTTCTCAAAATAACTATAAAAACACAAAATTATTCGGAAGATAGATTAACCACCATCCTATTTTTCATTTTACTAATGACATCTTTTAATGTTCATGTGACAATTGAAAACAAGCCTGGCATTAGTGATCCTGAAGGCGAAACAATTCTAAATGATTTGGTTCTTAAAGGAACTCACAAAACAATTTCCAAAATTAAAACTGCAAAGATGTTGAAATTTACAATTAAGGAAAAAGATAAAAAAACAGCTAAATCCAAAATCCAAGAGATTTGCGATGACCTAAGGATATACAATCCTATGGTAAGCAAAGTCACTTTGGATGTTTTTGATGTTTGAGATTATTCAGATTCTATATTTTCTAGAGTGCCATTTATCAAAAGTTTACTTCGGAGAACTTCTGCTAAATCTGTTTGTGTAATCACTCCTACTAAATTTTCATTTTCAAGTACCAGCAGACGTCTGATATTATTATTTATCATCTTTTGAACTGCAAACTCAATTTCTGTGTTAGGTTCAACCCACTTGTATTTTTTTGACATTATTTCTTCTAATTTGATTGATGATGCTGTAAGATCCTCTGCCGCAATTTTTCTTACAATGTCTCTTTCTGAAACAATTCCTGAGGGTTTATTGTCTTTGATTATTACAAGAAAACTGATCTCTTTTTCTTTTAATATTGCTGCTGCCTCAAGTGCCGTTTTATCATGATCTATAGTAATGACATTTTTTTGCATAATGTCTCTAACTTGAGTCATAGTGATTGAGTAATTTCTTTACATAAGAATTTATTCTGACTAGATTCAAATTAAATATCTCTGAATCTTAAAGTAATTGTGAAAGTTGCGGTAATAGTTTTTCCTGGTAGTAATTGTGATCGTGACATGTACCATGTACTTACTGATGTGTTTAATATAGATGCGCAATACTATTGGCATGAAAAAGAACTACCAAAAAATATTGATGCTGTAATTCTTCCTGGAGGCTTTTCTTATGGTGATCGGCTCAGAGCTGGCGTGATTGCAGCTCATAGTCCTATCATTAAAGATGTGCAAAAAATAGCAGAAAAAGGAATTCCTGTTTTAGGCGTATGTAATGGGTTTCAAATTCTTGTAGAGTCTGGTTTACTTCCAGGCGTTTTACTCAAAAATGAATCTCTTAATTTTATGTGTCAGTGGACAAATCTAATTGTCGAAAATAATGAAACATCGTTTACAAATCAGTTTAAACTAAATGCAAAAATCCCAATACCTATTGCAAATGGTGAGGGTCGATATTTTGCTGATGATGATACATTGAAAAAGTTAAAGAAGAAAAATCAGATTGTTTTTAGATATAGTGAGATTGTAAATGGTTCGTCAAATAGAATCGCTGGAGTGTGTAATGAAGATGGAAATGTTGTGGGCATGATGCCTCATCCAGAAAGGGCAGTTGAATCTGAAATTAATCCAGTTGACAACAAACCGTCTTCTCTTATTTTTGAATCTCTATTGACAAAAATGGGTGTTGGTAATTGAGTCTGGAAGAGCAAGAGCTATCCGAACTAAAATCCAAAATTGGTAGAGATCCCACTTCTACTGAATTACAGATTGTAGCTGCTGAATGGT
>JAOTSS010000053.1 GCA_029864805.1 Candidatus Nitrosopumilus sp.
TTGAATCTGCAACCGATATTATTAATGCTCAAGAAAATGGAAGAATCGAGTTTAATGAAACAGGAATTGTACTTAACACCCCTCAAATTACTTGGCCTGATGGACAAATGAAGATACGTTCTGACAAAGAAATTACCGATGATATGTCATATGATGGGGGGCAAATAATTGAAATTAATGAAGAAGAATTAACTGTAACTTTTGTAGCACATAGAGGCTGGGGACCTGATGGAAGAACTATTTACTATATAGTAACTGATGCTACCCCCTTGGGTCCTGCAGAGACAATGGGTGTGGTCTCATCCCCAACTTCTGCTAATCTTATTGCACATTCTGGAGCAGTTGATCTTTTCCAATTTAAAAATGGAATTAAAGGATCTGGCCCATTAGGTTTCCAAGCTAACATTGCAGATGCTTCTCTTGATGATGAAAATTATAGTCCAATGTGGAGAATTTATCTAGTTGAATGGAATAATCCAGAATCAGCAAAAATCTTGGAGACAAAATCAGATATTAATTCATTTCATGCTGATGGTTTACTCTCTGTTAGTATAGCTAGACCACTAAACAGTGATCATATAGTAAACTGCCCACTTATAGATCCATTTCAATAGAATTCTCACTAAAGGGATAAATTACTTGACAAAAAAATTATTGTAAAATTGACTGGTAAACTCTACATTGTTGGTGTTGGTCCTGGACATCATGATCACATGACATTTCGAGCCAAAGAGGTAATTGAAGAAAGTGATACGATTGTTGGCTATGAAACATACGTAAATTTAGTTCAGGATCTAATTGAAGACAAAACAGTTTATCGGTATGCAATGACACAAGAAGTTGAAAGAGCTCATCAATGCATTGATCTTGCAAAATCTGGAAAAATCGTCTCACTAGTATCAAGCGGAGATCCTGGAATTTATGGAATGGCTGGTTTAATTTACGAGACTCTTGCTGAATCTAATTGGGATCCTAAAAATGGCCTGCAAGTAGAAATTGTTCCAGGTGTATCTGCACTAAATTCATGCGCTTCAATTATTGGTTCACCATTAATGACTGATTTTGCAGTAGTCAGCATGAGCGATTTACTAGTTCCATGGGAAATAATTGAAAAAAGAGTTGAGGCAGCAGCTCAAGGCGATTTTGTGATTGTCATTTACAATCCTGCAAGCAAGAAAAGAATTCATCAATTACAAGATACTAGAAAAGTTCTTCTAAAATATAGAAAACCTACTACACCTGTAGCAATAATCAAGGGTGCATTTAGAGAATCTGAAACAATTGTTATAACTGATTTGGAAAATCTATCTAACCATTCTGATAAATTAGGAATGATAAGTACTGTAATTATTGGAAATTCATCAACATACACTTACAAAGATTTGATGATAAATCCAAGAGGATACAAATCAAAATACAATTTAGAAGAACAAACTAATCCAGAACTCAAAGTCTAATATTTTTTCTTTATTGCATCATTAATTTCTTCACTCAGATTTAGCTTTTCTCTTATGGGAGAAATCACTTTAACTAAATAATCCCCAACTGTTTGTTTCAAATCCCCTGGATGTAGTTTCTTTTCAGCAAAATCCGTTTCCAGTTGATTATAATTAGAATATGACACATTTCCACCAAATTTTTCAGATCTCTTAACTGCTATCTCATCAAAATCGTGAAAAATTACAGTTCTTGCGATTTCTAATAATGGATTATTTTGAATATTTCCTTCTTCACACCATGCCTTGCTAATTTTTTTCTTAATTTCATTATCAGTATCATGAATAAAAATACCTGAGTTTGGATCAGATTTACTCATTTTACCCAATATTTGAGAACCACTCATATCTGCAGGTTTTAGAAGTCCAGGTAACAGCTTATGATGTACCGCTACAGGAACCTTCCATTTCATTTTAGGAAAAATTTCTCTAACTAACATGTGGATTTTTCTTTGATCCATTCCTGCATGAGCAATATCTACATCTAATGAGTGAATGTCTACTGCTTGCATTGCAGGATAGAGTAATTTAGCCAAGTCAATTTTTTTATCATCCTCAGAACGTCCCATAATTGTAAGAGTTCTCATTGTTCTGGCAATTGACATATGTTTTGTGAATTTAACAAGTTCAGACCAATATTCAGCTTTTTCTTCATACACTTTTGATCCTAAAATAATTTGTGCATCTGGGCAAACTAATTTGAATGCATCTTGATAATATTTTGAAACTTTTGATATTATCTCCCAATCGCCGCCTAGTTTATCATTAATCAATGTGTGCCAATCCGCAAGAAATATTGTACACTTTACACCAGCTTTAACAAAATCATTAATTTTGAAACCTGTACTAATCAAACTACCAAGATGTAAGAAACCAGAAATTTCGAGTCCAATGTAATGTTTTGGTGATGAATTTGATTTGAATAATTCAATTAATTCCTCATGAGTTACTACTTCTTCAGTCGGTGGTCGTTCAATCAGATCTACTTTTTCTGTAATATCCAAATCAAAACAACTTTTATGATCTAAACGTATAAAGTTATTCAAAAAATCTAAATCAATTTGAAACCTTTGAATATGAGGCATTGATAATCTCTTTATGACTCTTGAAGATGGATTGAATTTAATAGAAAATTACAAGAAAGCACTTCAAAAATTTCTAGATACATTACCTGAACAATCAGTTCAATTAGGTTCAGAAATGATCAAAACTCTTACAATGAATTCTAAAACTGAAATTGCAAACTTAGATGCAATTGAAAAAACACTCAAAAAACCAGCAAAATATGAATCTGGCTTATCAGAATAATTTTCTAAATCTTACTTGCAATTCTTTTTGTGTTTTCTCAAATCCTCTTGAGTATCAAATTCAGTTCCACACACTCTACACTTTTCTTTTTTCTTATTATGTGCCTTTTCTTGATGTTTCTTTAATCTTTCAGAATCAGAAAGGACGGTTCCACATTTTTTACATTTTAATTCATTCCTACTAGAACCAAATAACCCCATACTGAAAATACTCATACATACTAAAAATAGTTTTTACGTAAAATAATCTGAAATTACCTATTCTACTTATTCATCAAGACTTTTTCTGGGTTTTGTGCTAAGATAAAATGCATGTGTACTAATAATAAAGGCTGCAAGAAACACTTTTGTTGCAAAAATCAAATTCCATGGTCTATCAGGATCAGGATAAGCAATTAATAATCTATCAATATCTGGAACCATCCCATCAACAATTCCTGCTGTCATTTGTGCATTTAATACTGTAAAATTGTATATCACTTCATAGAGTGTAATAATTGAAAATCCTAGTAACATTAACTGAAGCAATGCCATCTTTGTTCCGACAATTTTATTTCCAGCAGTTCTCTTCCAACCAATTCTTGAAACACAATACCATCCAATAATTGTAGAAAAAAATATCCATGTGGATACTCGCGCAAAATTTTCAAATGGAATTGTTGTGTTGTGAATTGCCTCTCCCATAACATAAGTTCCATTTTCAATCCATTCTATCATAGTAACATATACTCCAAAAACTAGAGATGACAACATAATGAATCCACAAATATAGAAAATGTACAGATACACTTTGTAGCCTGAATCTGTTTTTTCAAGATGACGTGGTTTCATAATGCAATTTGCCAAATTTTGAAATATAAAAATTCATAGACTAGTTATAAACAGCATTACTGTTGAAGATTGCGATTAACATACCTATTATAGACAAAGAAGAGATATCTGCAGTTACCAACATTCTAAAAAATGATGCTTTGACATCATCTGCTAGTCAAGGTGGAAAACATCTTCAAGAGTTTGAAAGAGTTGCTGCTTCTTTTGTAAAATCAAAATATGCTATTGCGGTAAATTCCGGTACTGCTGCACTTCAAGCTGCTTTACATGCATTAGATATCAAAAGAGGAGATGAAATTTTAATTCCATCATTTACTTTTGTTGCAACTGCAAATGCTGTTGTATCAACTGGAGCTAAACCAGTTTTTGTTGATATTCTAAAAGAAAATTATACTATTGATCCTGATGATTTAGAAAAAAAGATTAACAAAAAAACTCGCGCTATTATCCCTGTTCATCTTTATGGAAACGTGGCACATGTTGAAAAACTTTCTGAAATTTCTAAACAATACAATATTCCAATCATTGAAGATTCTGCACAATCATTAGGAACAACATACAAAGGAAAACATACAGGTACTTTCTTTGAAATGGGTTGCTATAGCATGTATCCTACAAAGGTAATGACTGCTGGTGAAGGCGGGTTTGTTGTAACTAATAATAAAAAATTCCGAGACAAATTATTGATGATTAGAAATCATGGAATGGTTTATGGATATGATACCAGAATGTTTGGCCTAAATTTAAGATTACCAGAAATCAATGCTGCAATTGCAACTGTTCAAATGAAAAAACTTCCAAATTTTTTAAAATTAAGAAAAAAAAATGCAGAGCTATTATCAAAATTGATCTCTGATCTAAATATCATATTACCAAAACAAAGAAAAAATGAAAATGTAAATTGGTATCTCTATACAATTGCAATGGAAAAACGTGATAAAATTTTGAAGAAACTTAATGAAAAAGGAATTGGTGCTGTATCTTACTATTCAATACCAGTTCATAGAACACCCTTTTACAAACTAAAAACTAAACTTCCTATTACCGATTGGGCAGCTTCACATGTAATTTCTTTACCAATTCATCCAGGAGTAACTCTAAAAAATATTGAATTTATTGCCCGAACTCTAAATGAAATACTATGAATATATTAGCAGAAATAGTTGGAGAAATATGTAAGACTGTATTACCTATTCCTGAGGAATATGCTAAAGGAAATCCCAATTCATCAATAGCAATTTGTACTCTTTCAAGTATAGATTTACTCAAAAGATTCTCCAATCATGAAATTCTAGATGATGTTTCTATAGTAGGACGACTGTTATCTGAAAATAAAGGGATTGATTCTATTGTCAAATATATTAACAATAATCAAAAAATTAATACCCTTATAGTATGCGGAAAAGAAGTTTGTGGTCATAAATCTGGACATTCTTTATTTCAATTACATAAACATGGAATTGATAAAAATAATAGAATAATTAATTCATCAAGTCCTGATCCATATCTTACAGTTTCTGAATTTAAGATAAAATATTTTCAAAAAAATGTAAATCTTATAAATTTGATTAACGAAACTGATTATGAAAGAATTTTATCTAAAATCAAATTTTTTTAGTATCCATTTCTCTGTCTTTCTCTATTGATTTCATTTTTCTTTTTGTATTCCTCTACAATATCATCTGGCATAAGATTAAGTTCTAGTGATGCTTGAACAACAAAATGCCATATGTCGATTAATTCTTCTTTTGCTTCAGCTTCATTAAATTTAGTTGCCATTTTCCACCATTTCCAATTTGTAGTCCTTTGCAATTCTACTGCTTCATGCATTATTGCAGTACACAATGCAGAAATCCTTCCTTCTGAATCTTTTGGATATCTATCTAAATTCATCATTTCAGCCAGACCTTTCTGAAGTTTGAATATTATATCTAATCTATCTTTAAACATTTCTTGTGTCAAGGATGAATTAATTTGAGAAATAATTGAACTTAAGTCTTTTTAGAAGCGGATCATTTTTTCATAAATTTTAATCCGTTTTGAAATATCTTTGTTTTTGATCTTGAGCAATCCGTCTAAACCATATTTTTCAACTGCAAAAGATCCTAACACATTTCCATAAACCACTGCTTTTTTTATTTCAGACATGCTAGTTGATTTTTTGCTTGCAAGATATCCTATCATTGCTCCTGCAAAAGAGTCTCCTGCACCTGTAGGATCTACCACATCTTCTAATGAAAAACCTGCCGTTGGAAAAATTACATCATCATAAAACATTAAAGAACCATGTTCACCTTTTTTGATAATTACATATTTTGCTCCCCATTTCATCATTTTTTTTGCACATTTTATCAAATTGAATTCTTTAGTAAGGAGTTTGGCCTCCTCATCATTTATCACAACTGCATCAACAGCTTTTATCATTTTAATAACTGCATCACGTTTGGTGGAAATCCAAAAATCTATGGTATCACACATAGAAAATTTTACGTTATCAAATTCTTTTATTAACGAAATATTTTGTTCAGGATCATTATTTGCAAGATATACAAATTGAGATTTTCTGTAGTCCTCTGGCACAGTTGGTTTAAAATCCGCTAATACATTTAATTCAGTTTTCAAAGTTGATCGAGTACTTAGCGTGTCATCATAACTACCATCATAGCGAAATGTTTTGCCTTCTTTAATTGTTAATCCTTGTAAATTCAAATATTTTGATAAAATTTCATAATGCTGTTTAGGAAAATCTTTGCCAACTACCGCAATTAATCCGGTATTTACAAAATTACTTGCCGAAATTGCAGCAAAAGTTGCTGCTCCTCCTAAAACATTTTTTATTGTTTTTTTTGGAGTTCTAATTGTATCTAATGCTGTAGAACCAAAAACAGAAAGCATTTACAAAGAAATTAATTCTAATGTATAAATTCTCTTGCTTGTTCTTCTGTTGGATAGAATAAAAATGGAACGTCAATAGATGTAATCAACAAATCATATTTTGTTATGCCCGTAATTTTTATTGATTGGGATTCTGCATTATCATTCGAATCAGTGTGAAATGTGCCTTTTACATAGCTACCATCTAATGGATGTAATGTGAAAGGTTCTAACTTTCCTTTACCAATCATTTCATCATTTGAAATCACAAAGAATTCTGTTTCACCCGCAGTCATAATTAACAATGAAGGATTCTCAAATCTTAATTCTATATCGTAGTTTGAGCTCTCTTCATTTTCATGTAATAATTCACTCTGAATAACACTTACTCCTATTTGTGATGCTGAAGCATACTGTGAATATCCAAAAATACTCATACCTAATACAAATAGAATGATCAGACCACCTTTTTTGGATGATTTCATGACTAATACTAGCAAAATTACATTTTAACTTTAAAGGGAAAAAATACCAATAAATTGTGTAAAAGTTTTGATCTAATCTTTAAGCTCCTTAGAGCTAACAGAATAAATCAAAATTAAACGATAATTTTTTGTTGGCTAGAATTAAAGTAAAACTAGGTGAGAATGAGATTGAAGTTGATTCTAGAGATTTCTATGTTGATAATCAAACACTGGGTGAAATAATTGATAGTATTTCAAATCATTTATCAGAAAACCACGCAAAAATTGTTTATAAAACAGAATCTGTCCAAAAACCATCTGAAACTGAACAAATGACTCAATACGGTTTAGAGTATTTAGACAATGCCGAAGTAAATGAACCAGAATTTGACGAGCCAAAATATATTACATCTTATGAAATTAAATCAAAATTAAGAATTTTAGAAACAAGCCGATTTTTTGATTCACCAAGAACAGTAACTGAAACTGTTCAACAGCTTAGAGAATATGGTTGGTCTGCAAGTCCATTGGATGTCTCAATGGCTCTAGCTAAGATGGCATCAAATAAAGAAATTATGAAAAATTCCTATGAAAATAGGACTCATTATTTTGTTGAAGAAGCATTAGTTGCTAACTAGAAAAATTACATTTTTCACAATTAGAAAAAGTTTCACCATCTAAGTGATCAAAATGTGTATTGCATTGATTACATGTATGATGCATATCAAAATATCCATCCTTCTCAGGTTCTCCTATTCTATTAGACTCAAGATCGGTACTCTTACAATTTATGCAATGACAACCACATTCAATTTTCATGATTTCTATCCCGATATTCATGTATAGATGTAATACCTATACAAATCATTGGAAAAGAAAAGAGAAATCCCTATAGAAATTGATGATCATTTCAAGCTTTTTGGGAAAGAGCCTTGGGAAGTAGATTATGGTGAAAAATGCCCTGTTTGTGAGGTTAGAATTGATGAATATGGTTTTTGTTCATGTGGATCTAGCGGAGATTAACTCTTTTAATTAATGGAATAATAACTATTACCAAAAATCCAATTACAGCAGCTATAGAAATACCAATAATTGATACTGTAAAAACATCAAAGGTAGTATGCTCAGGGTTTGTTACTGGTAGGTTTGTAGTTCCAATAATTGTAACTTCACCAGTATTTTCAGGTCTAATGTTAAGCCATACATGTGTACCATTATTGATGTATTCATGAAAGTCAATTTTTTCATCATTAAGAAATACTGCATATGGTCCCCATAACAATTCTAATGGAATTATTGTTGTAACAAATCTATTTTTTTCAGAAACATCAAACGTGATGCTTTTTGTTAGTTGCTGAAATGTAAATTCATCAATTGTTGAATGACTTCTAATTTCAACTAGAAATTCTTGATTTTCCCATTTTGTATTTTCATAAATTCTTGGTTCATTAATTGAATATTCTAAAACCATTTGACATCCATGACATGTTATTCCTTTTTTTTCATCTAAATGCACTGGTCTTTGATTAACAAAGATCAAATCAGATTCTTCCGGCAAAATAAAAGATGTCGTTTCAAGATACCTAAAATCCCATGCCCATACATTATCTTTTTGAATAATCGCATGTTCAAGTTCATATTCTACAATGGATTTGTCATCAGAAGGAAAAATTACTAGCCCTGTATTGTCTCCAATTACTGAGAATTGTTTTTCTTCTCCTTGCTCATCTGTTACTATAATATTTGAAACAATTCCATCAATCAACTCAATTTGTTTTGGCAAATTTGCTGGACTAATAACATGTTTCACATGAACATCTCCCTCTGAATTAATGACTATTGTGACAGATTTTTGTTTAGCTTTTTCACCAAATGAGACCTGTGCATCAACTGTAGGAATAACAAAAATTATTAAAAAAATTACTAAAAACCCATAAATCTTGAAATTCATTTATTCAACAGTCACATGAAGCATTTGAGCTTTTTCCAATGGACAATCATTACCGTCTCTTTGAAGATTCACAATTTTATCTGCAACATCCATCCCTTCTGTTACTTCCCCAAATACAGTATATTGTCTATCTAAGAATGCACTATCTGTAGTTACTATAAAAAATTGAGAACCTGCACTATCAGGATCTTGTGATCTAGCCATAGAAACTATGCCACGTAAATGAGATCTTGAACTAAATTCGGCTTTGATATTATATCCAGGTCCTCCCATTCCCCATGATCCTTTGTTATCTGTTTTTGTATTTGGATCTCCTCCTTGAATCATGAATCCGGGAATGACTCTGTGAAAAAGGGTGCCATCATAGAATCCATCCTTGACTAATTTTTCAAAATTTCTAACCGTTTCAGGTGCTAACTCAGGTAGAAGTTTAAATGCGATATTTCCCAAATTGGTTTTAATATTTACTGTACTCAATAGGAATATCTTGTTGTTTTATCATAAGAGTCTTTTGTGAAATCTAATTAAAAAATCCTGTTTATATTTTAATTCTATTGAACAATTCATAAGGCTCAATACATTTTCCATTGATGAATTTTTTTATTATGGATTGAAAAATTTTAATTTTTGAAAAAATTAAAAACCCAAATTTGTAATATGTTCTTTTTAGAATTCTAAAAGTTATAGTGTTATATAGAACAATTAAAGTTTAGAATCTGTTGAATCGTACAAACCAAAGCACGATAATTAAAGAAGCAATTAATTCTTATCTTGACAAAGGGGTAACGGACAAACAAGATATTTACACCAAAGTGGTTGATGAACTTGGTGTTCCAAGACCGACTGTAAGAAGAGTTGCAAGAGATCTGAGAACTGAACTATTACAAAAAATCCAAATCTTACAATCTGATATGCCTAAAGTAGCAACAACCCCTGAAGAAGACGAATAAATTCGGCTCCTTTTTCTTTTTAATTATTATACATTTTGTGGTATTCAGCATTACTGTTATAAATAATGAATTTTTTAAATTATCATGGGATATTTGGGTAACCATTTGGCCACTATCGTGACAGGTATTTTTGCTGCGATTCTTACCGGACTATGGCCATACTTTGTTGACTTTGCACCAATTCTAAACTTTGTATTCATCATGGCAGTTCCTATTACATGGTTTTTGACGTTTACTTGTTGGATTTCCCAAAAAAGTGCTGATTATATGCACACACACGCACCATCTCACGCTCAAACCGAAAAAAAAAGCTTGAGTAATATACAAACCATCCAAACAACAACTAATAATAATCAAATTGGTATTTCTGAAATAAAACAGGTTCAGTCTGAATTATCTACAGAACTTAACAATCTAAAAGAATCTGTAAAACTAAAAGACGGAGAAATTGAAAGATTGAACCAAGAAATTTCTAATTTACAAACACTTGTCCAAATTGAATCATTAAAAACAGAATTAGCTAATCTGAAAATGTTAGCCTCGAAAAGAAAATAAAATAATTAAACCTAATTCTTACAATGACAACATTCCACTCCATGATTTTCCTTGCAACTAGGACAACTAACTGCTCCTCCATAATGACATTTACAAGAACATAATTCAGTAGGATCTTTTTTCAAACTCAATAAATAAAATCCATTTGTATTATTATTTGATTCTTACAATTTCAAGTCAAATAAAATCAATTTTTAATCATAATCTATAGTCATAATCAAATCAAACTCTATTTTTACAAATTTTGTCATATCAATTTTTTAATTCTTGGAATTTCTAAAATTAAACTTGTGGAATCAATTGAAAATTAAGATGTTCTTAATTACTCTACAATTAAAATCCTCCAATTCATATCAATATCCCAAAAATAAATTTCTAAAGAGTTCGTTATACGAACTTTTTTTTATTTCTTTTAATTTCTATAATTCATATTTTGGATTATCTCTAATTTTTAATCTAAAACAGTCTTAGAGATTCATTCTGAAAAAACTCTGATAAATTATTTTGATAAAATATACTAATTCAAAATTCTAATACAAAATAATTTTTAATGATTATTTTTCAAAATTTCTTAATTATCTCTAAAATCTAATCTAAATGTAATTTAGAGGTCATCTCTAAAGTTTCATCTACCATTTCTTTTAGTTTATTTTGTGCATCAATATCTGATACGCTGTTTTCATTAACAGATTCTGTAGTCAAAAATACGGCTTTTGGATTCGTTATTACTCTAAAATATGATAATAACTGAGTGATTAGTGTCTGGACATTAATAAAACCAATATTTCCAGAAGCCAAAATGGCTATTCCTGCAACCTTTCCAGCGGTTTTTTTATAATTGATGTACTCAAACAAATTTTTCAATGATGAACTAAAAAATGAATTATAGATTGGTGAACCAATTAGCCATACATCTGCATTCATTAAATCGTTTGCTGCAGTTTTTGTAGATTCATTATATTCTTCATCAGGTCCTCTATAGCACTCGATTTGACCTTCTGAGAGATTAATCAATTTTGTATCTTGATTTTTTGATTTTGTATAATCATAAACATATTTCATTATAATTTGGGTATTGGCGTTTTTTCTTGGACTACCAGAAATTACTACAACTTTCATGTATCCTGCAATTTGTTTTTGTATTTAAGTCTCAATTAATTTTTAAAATTAAACGGGCTTGGAGGGCTTCGATCCCTCGACCTGTAACTTAGGAGGCTACTGCGCTATCCATGTTGCGCGTCAAAATGACTCTGCGCTACAAGCCCAGCAAAAAAAATACTCTTAATTATTTAAGCGTAATCAAGATTGTCTCTGATCATTTTTTGAATGTTTGTCCAATCTTTGTTTTCTTTATCGTTCCACTTTTCAAAATATACAACATCTTTCAATTCAAGTCTTGGTAACCAACCTGCAGTCTCAAGATCTGGCTTTTCTGCAAAATCATCAACGTATCCCAAACACAAGTATGCAACAGGAATTACTTGCTCAGGCAATTCTAAAACTTCTTTTAGAATTTCATTTGACAGTATACTTACCCATCCAAGACCTATGCCTTCAGTTCTTGCTGACAACCATAGATTCTGTATTGCACAGCATACACTGTATAGACCTGCTTCAGGAATACTCGATCTACCAATCACAAATGGACCAAATTTTGTAGGATCATATGTTACACACAAATTTACCGGAGATTCTGAAATTCCCTCTAACTTGAATGCAAGATATTTTGATCTTTTTGGTTCATCTATTAATTGTGAAGAGCGTTTCTTCTCTTCTTGAAAAGATTCCTTTATCCTTTTTTTTGTTTGTTCATCTTTGATTAAAATAAAATTCCATGGTTGTGAAAATCCTACTGATGGAGCATGGTGTGCAGCATGAAGAATTTTTGATAAAATCTCATCTTCTACGGGTTTTGAAGTAAAATGAGATCTAACATCTCTTCTTGAATAAATCGCCTTATAGAAGCCTCGTTTTTCGTCTTCAGTAAAATCATCTGTCAATATGTTTCATCACAATTCTTCTTTTGTTAAACGTTAATAATGTCAATCTTTAGTTTTGTACTTCAATGGGCCGGTAGTCTAGCTGGTTAGGATACCGCCTCGACACGGCGGTGATCGTGAGTTCGAATCTCACTCG
>JAOTSS010000054.1 GCA_029864805.1 Candidatus Nitrosopumilus sp.
CTGTTACTGTAATTGCTCTGTTACTGTAATTGCTCTGTTACTGTAATTGCTCTGTTACTGTAATTGCTCTGTTACTGTAATTGCTCTGTTACTGTAATTGCTCTGTTTAGTTTTGTCAATACTAGCAGTAATATTTTTCAAAATATTTCAACAAAAGAATCATTCTTTGCTGTGAATTGACATTTAGGATTTTAGTCCATAATTACAATCTTGTGGCGAATAGATTTTTTTGATCAAGTAATACTGCCTCAAAATGATTTTCTGATTCTTGAGATTGTGGTTTTTTCTATGTTTTCATATTTACAAGCATTTGTTGTCATTGTAATTTCTCAACCTCTTTTTTCAAAAAAATTCTTCTATGGTCTGAAATTCTCTACGTTATCTACAATTAGTGTTTTAATGGATTTTTTTATAAACTGCTTTTCCATGAATATTTTTAATTCTAATTTTTAGATTGATTGGCTCTTTTTTGATTCTACCAATTAGTACAGATTTTTTTATGTATTTTTGTTAATAATTCACAATTTATCATAATTTCTTTTTTTAGTTTCTTTACAAATTTTTATCGTTGTTTGTATGATTGATTTGCATCATTTACTCTATGTAGATCAATTATTCTTACTTTAATGATCTCAAAAATTTGTTTTTTATATTCTCTACATTAATTTTAATTCTAAAACTATCCAATTTACAAAATTTTAAGGAAAAAACACGTCAAAAAAACTCGTATATTAGATCTTTTAACAACGATTTATTACGACTAAAACCTGCATTTTTGATCTTTTGTGCAGGCCATACAAGAGCTTAAATATATTCAGAGAATCATATTTTTTATGTCTGAATCAAGACAAATTGTTGTCTCAAAAACTGGCGTTTCAAAACTTGCAATACTTGCACTAGCTATAATCTTTGCAGCAGGATTGTTTGTTGTGGGATTTGACCAAGGTCATATCTTTAGTCTGGTTTATGGTGAGCAAGCATTTACTGATCTTTACATTCATGAGCTTACTCATGATATGAGACACGCAGCCGGTTTTCCCTGTCACTAGGAATTCTTTGTCGTGAAAACATTTCTTTTTATAGTTATTGTGCTGCTATCGGGTGCATCCGCAGGGTTAATTCATGGGACTGTAAATTTTGCAATTGTAGAGCCATATCTTGATCAAGCAATTGGAATTGAAAATCAAAATCTATTTGCTTCTGGCGAAGAAGAAGACACTCCTCAGTTTTGGGCAGAGTATGAGGGGTACAGAGTATGGCAAAAAAGTGGTCAGATTCTTGCAGGTGTAATTTTAGGAGTATCGATGGGCTCTTTGTTTGGTATTGTATTTGTGTTGTCTAGAAATTCATTACCTGGAAACAATGACATCAAAAAATCGATTGTTTTAGCAGGTGTGATGTGGTCTGCCCTTTATCTGATACCTTTTCTCAAATATCCTGCAAACCCTCCAACTGTGGGAGATGGTGAAACGGTAGTTCTTAGGGCAATTTTGTATCTGTCGTTCATTGCAATTTCTGGCATTGGTGTGATTTCCTTTTACCAATTATCAAAGAAATTTAAAAACAACAAAAAATTTGTGGCATTAATAGGATACGGTCTTTTCATAACTGTTGTTTTTGTAATGATGCCTGAAAACCCTGATGAAATTACTGCCCCTATGAATTTAGTAAATGAGTTTAGGATGATGTCTGTTCTTGGTGTCACATCATTTTGGATGTCCATTGGAATAATTTTGGGATTCTTTTGGCATCGCTTAAAACCTCATAAAGAAACAAATCAGTATATGTAATTATTCTAACTCTCTAGAATGAGAACAATCACATTTAATTTAAATACACGTACAATATTTTTGATATTTGAATGTCTAAAAAACTGACTTTACCCCAGTTAAAAAAATATGATATTACTCAAAAAGTCATAGAGGCATTAGCTGATACTGAATCTCGGGCAATCTTATTTTCTATTATTAGAAAAGGAAATACTGCTGCAGAACTTTCTGATAAACTCAAAATTCCCCTTAGTTCTGTTTATAAAAAATTAGCAGATCTTGAAGAATTGACATTAATCAAAGTTGAAAAATGGATGCTTTCTGACAAGGGTAGAAAATACAAAGTTTATCGAAGCAGAATCAGTAAAGCGGACATCTCCATTAGAAAACCTGAGCCAACTCTAACCTTGATACATAATTGAGTGATCTTGTTGTCAAAACCTACTATTATTCAATTATCTGAATTCGATATTACTCAGAAAATTATTGAATCCCTTAGCAATGTATGCACCAGAGCAGTTTTGTTTTCAGTTAAAAATCAAACAAAAGATGCAACGCAGATTGCAAACGAATTGAAAATTTCACTTTCTACTGTCTACAAAACATTGTCTACTTTAGAGGGACTTGCCCTTGTTGAAGTATACAAATACGTAATTTCTGCTGAGGGTAAAAAAATCAAACTATATCGTAGTAGAATTGGCAAGGTCGAAATCACTTTGGATAATTTGGAGCCCGTTTTGAATTTGTATTCAAATACATCAAATCCAAAATCCAGTTGATCATTCCAAATCAGAAAATTAATCAGTATGCTATGTTCGATATTCTCATTCTATATACTTGGAATGACTATCTAGAATGAAAACTTGATTTAAATAATTTAGCTTATCCTAATTTTTTAGTTAATTATGAAAAGACAAAATACTTTGGCATTGGTTGCTGTATTTGCAGTAGTCAGTGTTATGTCTGTGCCATTAACTCAGAATGCTCAAGCACAAAGTTTAGTCCCAGATTGGATTAAGGCAAATGCTGGCTGGTGGGCTGATGGTACACTAGATGACGAAACTTTTCTAAATGGAATTACATTCCTAATAGAAAATGGGGTCATCGAGGTTTCATCTGAATCAAGCACAATAGATGTCGATACGATTACTATAGGATTCATTCCTGTTGAAAAAGCTGACGAGCTAACATCCAAAGCTCAAGCATTAGAAACGTTTCTCGAAAATGAACTTGGTGTGAATGTAGAGATAGTTGTACCTACAAACTATGAGACCATCATAGAAGGAATGAGATTTGGACATATTGATGCTGCCTTTATGGATACTGGCCCTGCATGGATTACCCATCAAAGAACAGGCGCAGAAGCTGTAATGGCCGAACTTGTTGCAGGCAAAGTAAACTATCAAGCAACAGTGTGGACTTTAGCTGACAACGACTCCATTAATTCAATAGAGGATACAGTTGGCAAAAAAGTTGCATTTACCAGTATAACTGGCTCTTCTGGGTTTGTTAGACCTATGGGAACTCTAGTCACTGAAGGTCATGTCGTTATCGAAGGTGATGATATTGTTGCCTTGGAATCAGCATTGGCAAATAACTTTGAAAGTTATACTTTTGCTGGAGGTTACAAGGCTGCATTACAACTACTTTTAAATGAAAATGTTGATGTTGCGTTTGGTTCAGATATTGCTCCGCAAAAATACCTTGAATTAGAAGATCAAGTAAAACTACGTCCAGTTACAACAATAGGACCTGTTCCATCACACGTATTCATGGTAAGTCCTGACATGTCAGAATCTACCAAAAATGCACTCGTTGATGCCCTGATACAACTCAATTATGATGAGAATAATTCAATCTTGACTGATTTGTATGGTGCAGAAGCTCTAGTTCCAACTACCACCACCATGCATATCGGTGAATTTGGCGACTATATCGATGCATTGACAGGACTTGATCAGTTGATTCTTGATAAGTCAAACTATGACAAGAGCAAATAAAACCTGGGATTCTTGAAATGAAACAAATTCAGATGACCAAAAACCCTCCTTTTTCATTAATTTCTACAAACAAAATAATTCAGATGAGTGATGTGTGGACATCTTATGATTCCAAAAATTTTGCTCTTGAGGGAATCAATCTATCCATTGACAGGGGCACTAACTATTCGATTGTTGGTCAGTCAGGTTCTGGAAAATCAACGTTGCTTAAACTAATGAATTCGATGATGATTCCAAGCAAGGGGACCATCAAAATTGATTATGTAACTCCTGACATGAACAATAAAAAATTCAAAAAAATGATGCACACAATTGGTTATATCCCTCAAAGTCTCGGATTGGTAAAAAACATCACGGTTCTTGAAAATATAATGATTGGTGCATTACCGCGATTAACTACAATTCAATCTCTGTTTAAACGATTTCCTGATCATGAAATACAAGAAGCCAAAAAAATCATTTCTCAGGTTGGATTGTCTGGAAAAGAGGATAGAAAGGCCTACATGTTGAGTGGTGGCGAAAAGCGAAGAGTTGCTATTGCCAGGGCACTAATGCAAAAACCTACGATTTTGTTAGCTGATGAGATTGTCTCAGAATTAGATCATGTTACTGCACGAGAGATCATGAATCTGATTACAGATGCTCAAAAAAGAATGAATCTGACTGCAATTATGGTCCATCACGATATGCAACTCGCATTAGAATTTGCCAATAGAGTTGCAGTGATCAAAGAAGGAAAAAAAATACTTGAAATTGGTGTTGAAGGTGACACTATAGTTGATTTTCAAACTGGTGATCTAAGCACTGAAGAGATTATAGGAATGTATGATGATGACTCCAAAAAATAATATTGTTATTGGAATTATTGTTGCGTTATTAGTAGTTGCATCATACAATGTAGATGCTAATCCCATAGAATTTGTTGAAGGATTACCTAATCTTGCCATTGTTGTTGAAGAAATGTTGCTTGTTGAACCAAAATATATCCCAACAGCTCTTTGGGCGATGCTTGAAACTATTCAGATGGCCTTTATTGGAACTATGGTGGGTACTGTAATTGCATTACCTCTTAGTATGCTTGCAGCAAGAAATCTAAACAGCAAGTATGTTTATGGTCCTATTCGTGCATTATTGGCAGCCATCAGAACATTTCCTTCAATTCTTTGGGCAATTTTGTTTGTAATTATGGTTGGATTGGGTCCCTTTGCTGGAGTTTTGGCAATTACCATGTATACAGTTGGATTTATTGCAAAATTACAATATGAAGCAATTGAGACAATTGACTCTGATCCCATGGATGCCGTGAGTTCAATTGGTGTTTCAAAATGGCAATTGATTCGTTACGTTGTAATTCCAGAATCAGCTTCTCATCTTTTGAGTCAAATTCTTTACATGTTTGACTACAACGTACGTCAAACCAGCATTCTAGGATTGGTTGGTGCTGGCGGAATTGGATTTTACATTATCAATTATATCAAATTCTTTGAATATGGAAAGGCGGCAATTTTCATGTTGGTAGTATTGGTAACTGTATTGATTATTGATTGGGTCAGTGTGAAAATTAGAGACAAGTATATCATAAAATCTCAACACGGTATGGAAATTACTTCAAAATAGATTACAAAAAGAGAATTTTTGTTAGTTATGTTACGTTGTAATCTTATCTAATTGATTAGTTTCCGTAGCTGTTTTGATTTCCCTTGCAATTCTTTTACCCATACTCATTGTTTCATTGAATAATAGTGAATAGTATGGCGAACCATCCATATAGATATTGGAGCCTGCGACAATTCTTGCTGAAAATTCAAATGATGTAAATTTTGCATTTTCATCATAAACACCTTCTATACAAAAAGGACCATTCATTCCAGGTTTGACAACTCTCTTTGCTGCCTCTACAAAGTTTTCACCCATTGTGTATACTTCATCTAACAATGATTCTCGTAAAACCAAAGGGCTATTTCCGATTACATTGAATGATGGGACTTTGGTTGATTTTAGTTGTTGTGCTGCAGGAATTCTTCCCAATCCTTCGATATCTGATTCATGCCTTTGGTCAACTCCAAAAAATTCTAATTCTTCTTTTAGTGGGGAATAAAAAAATTGCAGATAAGCTAACACACCGGCTGCATATTCTTGAATGTATAATGTCTCATCTTTTGAAAGTATGCCCTCTGAAATCAATTGATTTCTTTTTGCATTGTAATCTTCTTCGTTGGCTGCCATGAAATACCCTTTTCCTCCTGCAGCACCTTGTCTTTTTACAATTACTAATTTGTCTATGTCTTTGGGATTTGTAACGGGTTTTGGAACTGGAAGATTCGCTTCTCTCATGAGTTTTTCTTTCATCTCTCTGTCTGATTCCCATCTTAGGATCCATTTGTTGCCAAACATGGGAGTTTTGATGGATTCGATTTCTTCAGAACTCATTTGTGCAATCAATGTTCCGTGAGGAATGAGAACAGATTCGTTTTGTTCGAGAATTGATTGGCATTTTTGATCAAGAACTTCTTTGAATGACTCCACAACTATTAATTCGTCAATAAATGGAAATCTCCGATATAACTTTTCACGTTTTTTTTCACATACTAGAATGGTTTTCAGACCTTCATCCTTTGCTCCTTTTAGAACCTGTAATGAACAATGGGATCCTAATGTTGCTATTGCAGTCATTGTGTTATTTTGAGTGTTGTTTTGTACTTTATGAATTTAAGGAATATGGTATTTCATACTTTACCGTTTCGTATTACAATAAATCTCTAGTAAATCATCATGTCATACCTGGAAAGTCAAATCTGCATAGAACGACATCTTAATAGCATTACAGATAGATCTAAGAAAAATCATATAGGTTCAATCCTCAACCAATTTAACATATTTTGCCAACAAAGTTACAACAAAACATACCAACAAGTCATGAATGATCTCAAAGAAGAAACAAAGAAGGATAATTCAAATGATAATCTCTATGTTCTGTTTAATAATTGTAAAATTCAAATTTTGAATCATTGGAATTTTATAAAATTTTTATTCTTATATAAAATAATGATGCCATCTTGAAATTACCTTCTTGGTCTAAATTCAAAGAAAACTCATCTAAATTTGAGGGCAAGACAATGGATGTAATTGATGAGATAAAATCCACTGATCACAAAGCGTGGTATAATCGTGGAATATCTCAAAGTAGACAAGGAAGGTTAGATGATGCTGTCAAAAGTTATGACAAGGCAATTGAGATAAAACCTGACTATTATGAGGCGTGGAGTAATAGAGGAAAAGTATTGAGTAAACTTGGAAAACATCGCAGTTCTGTCAAAAGTTATGACAAGGCAATTGAGATAAATCCCGATGATTATTTGTCATGGGCAGGTAGAGGAAATTCTCTAAACAAATTTGAAAAGTTTGATAACGCTGTCAAAAGTTATGACAAGGCAATTGAGATAAAACCTGACTATTATGAGGCGTGGTATAATCGAGGAAATTCTCTAAATGCGTGTGGACGATTCATAGATGCAGTTGCAAGTTATGACAAGGCAATTGAGATAAAACCCGATAGATATGAATTCTGGACAGGTCGGGCGTGGTCATTGTACAAGCTTAAAAAATATGAAGAATCTAATGAAAACTACGATAGGGTGTTAGAACTAAAACCGGATTATAAACTGGCAAAAGATAATCAAAAAATTGTCAAGAAAAAACTGTCAAAAAATAAAACATATTCTTTTGAATGATTGTTTCTGATTTTTTAAAATATTGTTCTTGATTTAAGATGTTCTGTTGTATGTCTTGCTGTCTACATTATAATCATGTTGAGCTATGTGCAGATGAAACGTACTGAAATACTTCATCTATTAGTTCTATGTTCAATTCTGATTTGATGTTTTCTGGAACTATTCTTAACACAAAATCATACATTGTCGTATTTTTTGGAAGGCTGTCTCTTTCTTGCAAAAGTGAAAAAACTGCAATTCCATTTGAAATGATTGCAACCATTTTTTCTTTATCTGAAAGTGTCATGACTTTATGCATCACTATTGTAATTTAATATAAATCCGGCTTATGATTGCTAGATGGCTGATTTTCTAATTTCATGGTATTGGAGAGTTTCAATTGACTCTGTACTTTCGTTAAGGATTTCTAACTCTACTGTGATATCGTGGCCTTCCACCTCATCTACCGTTATTTGCTGTGATGCATGATATCCCACATACCCGCCAACAATGATAAACATTGCAATTACGAGCCCAATTAGAATATTCATCTTATTTTGATGTGCAATTTTTGTTGGCTATAAGCATTATGAAAATTAAGATAATGATCCATTATTTTGTGTAAAAAATAATAACACCCAAGATTTGGAACAAGGTGAATTATGATAGAAACTGAATTAGGCTCTTTACGCAGATCTCATTATTCTGATGAAATAAACTCCTCTATGGATGGAACTCAAGTAACTGTAATGGGTTGGGTTTTGACAGTGCGTGGACATGGAAATATCAGTTTTGCCACAATTCGTGACAAAAACGGTGATATTTCAGTCGTAGCAAAAAAAGGAGATTGTCCTGATGAAATTCGTGAGAAAATATCTGTACTGAAATCACATTCTTCGATTTCTATTACTGGGAATGTAAAATCCTCTGAAAAAGCACCAAGTGGATTTGAGATAATTCCGACAGAATTAAGAGTATTTTCAGATGTTGAAAAAATTCCTCCTTTTGAGCCAACGGCAAAAACTGTGAAAAATATTGATACTAGACTGGAGGTAAGACCAATTGATCTTAGACGTAATGCTCTTCAGCATATTTTCAAAACTAGGAGTTTGGTTTTAAAATCAATCAGAGATTATTTTGTCAGTCAAAATTTTGTTGAAATTAATACTCCTAAAATGATTGCAACAGCTACTGAAGGGGGCGCTGCATTATTTCCAATATTTTATTACAACAAAGAAGCATTTTTGGCGCAGAGCCCGCAATTGTATAAAGAGCAATTGACAATGAGTTTTGAAAAAGTGTTTGAGATTGCTCCTATTTTTAGAGCAGAACCCTCTAGAACCAATCGTCATTTAGCTGAAGCAATATCTATTGATTTGGAGGAAGCGTTTGTAGATTATAACGATGTGATGAGTAGAATTGAAGAAATTATCAAAGTTGCCATTCAAGCTGTTAACGGTTACGTAAAAGATAATCCTGATGCAGAATTTCCTTCCTTATATGTACCTGAAACAATCCCACAATATTCTTACGATGAGTTAGTTGATAAGATGCAAAAAGTAGGAGCAAAAATCGAGTGGGGTGATGATCTATATCCATCTAATCTTAAAAAAATAGGTCTTGATGGATTTTATTTCATAAAAGATTGGCCACTTGCACCAAAACCATTTTACGTAAAGGATAGCAAGTTAAATCCCAAAGTTTCTGAATCTTTTGATTTGATGTTTGGTGATTTGGAGTTATCATCAGGCAGTACAAGAATTGAAAAACGTGAAGAGTTAGCTGAGCGTATGAAAAATAAAGGAATGAAAACAGATTCATTTGAATATCATCTTGGAGCATTTGATTACGGCGTTCCACCCCATGCTGGTTGTGGAATTGGTCTTGAACGATTGATTATGGTACTGACAGGCACAGACAACATTAGAGATACAACATTTTATCCAAGAGATGTTGACAGATTAACTCCTTGATATCATGTATTGATTATTCTGTAAAAATTCCATTTAATGAAAAATACTATTTTGATAACAGGATATTTTGCAGACCGTGCGAGGGATTCATGAGGATCCAGCCACAATGGCAGTCGATGCAGGACTAATTAATCAAGAATTTTTGGATGCGGAAAGGGAAAGGCTGGGACCGATGTATCCAATGTATTACGAGTGTGATTTCTATAATTCGTCAAGTACGTGGTACAAGCCAGAGATGTTTCAGTATGGGAACATGGGGAAGACATGTAGATATGAATAATTAACTCAATTACTTGTAAAGATGAATGGTTAACGGAATAAATTATGCCTCATGCCCTGATTTGTGGGATCTTAATTTCAGCTGTGAAATGTCAAATCATGCAACTATGGTGCTTGAATTACTCATTGCATTAGCTGCAGGATTATGTTTAGCCTATTTGTTCTATAGGAGAGAAAACAATAACATGTAGAATGTCACTTCGTACAATGAACAACAATTTGATTATCAAAAAAGAAGAATACAACTATATTTGCCTGATGTTTTAGGCGAAGTTAAATCGATAAAATCATTTTTTATACAAATACGAGAATTATTAAAACGAGATGATTGCTGGGATAGAATTGATGATCTGATTAAAAATATGGCTAATTCAGAAAAGGAGGGTCATTTTTTTACTGTTGTATTTTCTCGAGAGCTTCAAGTGAAAGTGTTTAAAGATCCCCAACTACATGATTATTTGACAAGAAAATTAGAGCCTATCAAAAATGACATGGATCCTGTTCTTCTAAACGATACATACAACTTGGCATGGTTTGCAGGTGATTGTCTTAAAGAAATGATACAAACCAAAGATAATCCTAAAGAAACTAATGATTTTCTTATTACTGGAATAAATTCAGCGAATAATATAATTTTTCAATTTGAAAAACTAATTGAGTAATGGTTCTCTTTTCCTTTCAGAATTTTTTACTATCGTTACACCGATACGTCTACGGAGAAGGCCCGGTCTCGCAAAATGATTTCTTTGGAATTGTAATTTACGAACTGCCAGATGCAAAACTTGACAATCAAACTCCTTTGTCAAAACCAAACATCTAACTTTTACAACCTATTCCGTCCTTATCTCCATAAAATCTATGAGGATCTGGCGGTAAAACTGTGAATCTTTTTTGTGGAATATCTTTTCAATCACAAGTTTGTCCCTTTCGTTCGCAAACTTGACAGTTTATTCTTCCGTTAAGATCACACAAGTGCTCCCTCATTGAATGCCCACAATCTTCGCATTTTTTTACATCGCTCATTCTTTCTTCTCAATCACAAGCTTGCCGCTTCTTATTTTTTGCCTCAAATTTAGCTTCTGAGTCCTCGCCACAAAAATCAACTAGTGGTTCAGGTAAGAAAGGCATCTAATCTTTTTTTTGATTTCTTGTCTTCATCCATTATTTTATTCCAATATCATATCTTGTTATTTCAACTGAATAACTTCAAACTTTTCTTTTTACTGATACTTCTCAATACTCATTTGATAGTTTATGAGATAAAATGAATTAAAAATTAATAATTTTGCTTACAGGGAACATTGCGTGTGATATTGCTCATCAAGAGTAATGTTACATGATACACATCCAAACTGATTTGGTTGGGAACATGATGAACATGTATGGGTAATCTCAAGTGTATTTCCATATTTTTTACAGGAATCTATTTTCATAAACATGGTACAATCCCTGCATTATTAAATGAGCTGAAAATTAGACCAAACTAATTAGCTTGTTCTAATATTTTACTTGTTCTAGTTCTCTAGAATCAGAACAACAATGATGCAAAAATTATCATACTCCTTTTTCCTCTAAACACTTCTCAATAGAATAAATCCTGAAATTAATCCATACAGAATTTTGCATCCTTTGAGTCATTTGAGGAATTTTAGAGCAGCATTGCATTTCATAATGACCTTCTCCTCATAAGCAAAAATCCTAAACTAATCTTACAAGTCATCATGATCATCACCTGCACCCTATGCAAGAAACACCTTCCGTTTGACGAATGCGGGATCAGGAATGAGCATTGGTATCATCGAATGTGCGTGTGGCATGTGGTGCATTTGGTTAGACTTGATAATTTCTTTTAGAATGATTAAAGTCCAAAACTATTTGTTTTCTGCATCTCTTGGAAGTAGTATATGGGACTGTCAGTAAAAAAACTTGTATTTCGTGCAAGTATGCGGAAGTGGGAGAAGGATTGACAGAAGATAAAGAAAATCAAAACGGCACACTTGGACAGCTAAAGGCCATTAGGGAAAAAATGAAAAAACAATTGGAAGAATATTTTCAGGAACTATCGGCGAATCCTACGCCTAAAAGGAGGCAGAAATTAGACTTGAAGGTGGCTATGATGCGAGAAGCACTTGCTGATAATCACAAGATGATGGAGAAGGAGAGAAGCAAACACGACAATCGTAATGCAAAGAAATTTTGAGTGAAGAAACAAGATCCGTTGTCCAAAGTGTGACAAGGGCAGATTGAAGATACTAAAGTACAGGACCACGGAATCCGATGGAAGAAATAAAGACATGGCAATAGGTTGGGAGCTGTCAATTCACGGATGCATTCAGCTAGGACTCAAAGTTGACATGCCTGAAAACCATGTCGGCTCGCAGTTCAATGATGCACCTGAGATTAACTATGCGATGGGAAAAATCTAAACGTGGAATATCTCGTCTTTTAATTCTAGAACTTTATTATTCTTCACTACCCATTCACCTTCGGAAATATCAATAAGATGATCTAACATGAATCTGTTACATGCGATTCTACTATTGATCATATCAAAAATAGACAAATTAAACTAATAACCATTGGGTTTACAAAGTTAATAAAAATAACAAAAGTTAACAGTGTTTTGATGTAATTTTATCAGTAAAATGCCCTGTAATATTTATGACTGTCCCATTCATTATTGCCCAATTTACAA
>JAOTSS010000016.1 GCA_029864805.1 Candidatus Nitrosopumilus sp.
ATAGAGTCAATTGGGATTTAATGAAATACTGGAGATATCAAAACCCAGAATTGTTGTACTTTTAGTAATAACTGCAGTTACATCCATGTATGCTGCAAGTAAACTAGTTTCTGGAGCACCTGATCTTGATTATTGGTCATATTTACACATAATTGTTGCAGGTGCATTGGCATCGGCAGGATCCAGTGCCCTGAATCACTATTATGATAAAGATATTGATCCAAAAATGACCCGAACTAGTACTAGACCTATTCCATCAGGACGAATGGCAGCGTCAAATGTTTTGATATATGGAATTATTGTAAGCTGTATTTCTGTGATCTATGGATATTTTGCATTAAACGCAGTATCTGCATTCTTTATCGCTGTTGGAATATTTTCATATGTAATAATCTATACAGTTTGGTTAAAACGTAGAAATACGTCTAATATCGTAATCGGTGGAATTGCTGGTAGTGCAGCCGCTTGGGCTGGATGGGCAGCAGCCACTGGCAGTATGGATTTATTAGGATTCTTAGTTGGCTTTTTGGTCTTTGTTTGGACTCCGTCCCATTTTTGGTGTCTTGCAATGAAAATCAAAGATGAATATGCACAAGCTGAAGTTCCAATGCTTCCTGTTGTAATTGGAATGCAAAAAACATCAAAGTACATTTTAGGAAATACTTTAATTTTGATTCCTTATTCACTGATCCTTTCGTTAATTCCTGATGGGATGGGAATTGTTTACACCATTATCGCAATAGTTTCTGGTGGATTGATGCTTGTGTATCACTATAAACTAACAAAGAATCCTACATCTGACTTTGCTTGGAAAGCATACAAAGTTACAGCACCTTATCTTACAATTATTTTTGTTGCAGTTGCATTAGATGCAGCATTCCACTTTCCGTTGTTTTAATAATTATTTTTCAAAACCTGGAAAACTAGCTTCGTAGTCTTTTTTCATCATTTCTTTATTTTGTTCTTCTACACTATCTGTTTCTGCTTTCATCACTGTTGCTTCTATTCTGCGTTCATCTTTTGTAATCCATACGACAGTGATAAGACCGAGAATCTCTAAATCTAAAAGAAGTTTGTTGAATTTATCTTCTGGAATGATTAATCCATCTTTTGTCATGCTTTTGTAAAGCTCAACATCCGTTAATGAAGCAGAATCCTTAATTTTTTCATATACTGTATTTCGTAGAGGAATTGTCATTTTTATCCGTAGAATGATTTATCTCCTGTCTTTGGCACAATGTTAGATATACTTTCCTTTACAGTATTGTACCACTGATCCACTTCTTTGGTAATCGATGGTCTGATTTGCTTCAAACTATTTGCAAAATGCTGACTGGATATTTTCGATGAACTATCTCGCATTGCAAGAACTGCTGCTTCTCTACAAAGTGCAGCTAAATCTGCACCTGTATAGTTTTGAGTAGCAACTGCTATCTCCTGTAATTTCACATCATTTGTCAAAGGCATTTTTTTTGTTAATATCTTGATAATTTCCAATCTTCCTTTTTCATCTGGAGGTGCAACATATAGCACCAGATCTAGTCTTCCTGTTCTTAACAAAGAATTATCTACAACATCCGGTCTATTTGTAATTCCAATAACCACAACTCTTGAAGAAATACCTTCTTCAATTTCTGTTAATAGTTGACTTAGAATAGTTTCACCTATTCCGCCTTCTCCTGATTTGAGTCGTGCTAGTGAATCTAACTCATCAAAAATAACAACACATGGTGATGATGCTTTTGCTTTTCTGAATATTTCTCTAATTGCCTTTTCTGATTCGCCCATCCATTTGGAAAGAATTTCGGGGCCCCTAACTAAAATCATATTTGCCCCAGTTTCTGTAGCGAGTGCTCTTCCAAGTAATGTTTTTCCACATCCTGGAGGTCCATAAATCAAAGCACCTTTTGGTGGCCTGATCCCCATCTTTGTAAATTTACTTGGCTCTTTCATTGCAATGATTAAATTATCTGTTAATGCTTTTTTAATATCGTCTAATCCTCCTACATCTTGCCACCATACTTTTGGTCTCTCAACGTAAAATTCTCTCATAGCTGTGGGGACTACATCATGCATTGCATCATAAAAGTCAATTAGTTTAATCTGCATAGATTGTAATACTTCAGAAGGAATCTTTTCTGTTTCAAGATCTATTTCTGGTAGATATCTTCTGATTGATTTTAGTGCAGCTTCTCTACAAAGTGATTTGATATCTGCACCTGTATATCCGTGTAATTCTGATGATAAATCTTTCAAATCTACATCTTCACTAATTGGCATTCCTCTTGTGTGAATTTCCAGCACTTCTAATCTTCCATCTTCATTAGGAACAGAAATTTCAAATTCTCTATCGAATCTACCTGGTCTTCTTAGTGCGGGATCAACACTATCTGGTCTATTTGTAGCCCCAAGTACAATGACATTTCCTCTATCTGTAAGGCCGTCCATTAGTGCTAATAGTTGAGCAACAACTCTTTTTTCAACATCTCCGTACGCTTCTTCTCTTTTTGGCGCTATTGCGTCAATTTCATCAATGAAAATTATGCTAGGAGAATTGTCTTTTGCTTCTTTGAAAATCTCTCTTAGTTTAGCTTCTGTCTCACCATAATACTTGTTCATAATTTCTGGACCGTTAATTGAAAACATATTAGCTTCTGATTCACTCGCCATGACTTTAGCTAGTAATGTTTTTCCACATCCCGGAGGACCATAAAGTAGAATTCCACTATGTGGCTCAATTCCTAATCTTGTAAATAATTCTGGATGTTTTAATGGTAATTCTACAATTTCTTTCATTGCCTTGACTTCATTTCTTAGTCCTCCTACTTCTTCGTATGTTACCCTAACTTTTCTATCCACTGTGGATTCAGCTGAAATTACAAGATTTGTGCTACGATCTATCTTTACCACTCCTTTTGGACTGGTCTTTGTAATTTTAAAGTCCATAGAATTTCCTAAAATCATAACAGATATTTCATCGCCATGTGTAATTGGTAATCCTTTCAATCTATTTTTCACAAAATCAGTGAATTCTTTATCTACGGTAACTGAATCATTTACTGGCGTTAGGGAAATTGTTTTTGCAAATTTTGATGAAACCTTTCTAATCTTTACATAATCATTTAGTGAACCCCCCACATTTTTTCTTGTTTGCCCATCAATTCTTATGATATCTGAAATTTTCTCATCTTCATCAACTGGCCAAACTACTGCACAACTAGTTCTTGAACCCATTACTTCAATAGTATCTCCCGGCGTGACTCTAAGAAAATCCATAGCTTCTGGACCAATTCTGGCACGTTTTTTACCTATGTCTCTTTGTTTTGCTTCTCCGATTCTCATTTGCAAAGGTTCTTCTTTGCGTGCCAAAATATCACCTATTTCATGTCTACTGACATTCGACTCATGTTGAGTACTTCAAATTCACTTACACCTTGTACTGATCTGACTGCCTCTTCTAATGAATCCATTTGTCCTTCTTCATCTTCCAGAATAAATTCTGCTTTTAGAAATTCTAATCCAAAGGCCAACGGTTCTTTGGCATGTCTTTTCATCGAAATTCCTTCTTTTAGTGAACTTTTGATGGTTTCTGCTAATTCATCAAGATTTGTCTCGGTTCCATCAGGAAGAATTTTTGTAATTAATAGTAACTGAGTCATTTTCTAAGGCCCCTGAAAATTACATGAAGAACAAGTATAGTTTCTTGCTGCCTCTCTGCAACTTTGACATCTCCAAATTAAATCTGCACCACAATTGGGACAATTGAATTTTACACATTTATCATTAGGCATAATGGGTCTGTGACAACAACTACACGTTGGTAATGAAATAGTAGACGACATATCCCCAATTTTCTGTAAACATCATTTATACCTTGCTTAGAAATTGAGCACGTTAACTCCATAATTTTTTGAGTTCCCCGTTAATTAATGTCTGAGCTGTTTTCAGTGAACCCTTCACTCCTAGTAATTTGATAATTGAACTGGTGTGGAAATCAAAATCCTCTTTTTCGGAAACTTCTTTTATGATTTCTGGTGTAATTGATTCAAATAATTTATCAATTGTATTGTTGTCCATTCGTTCTAAAATTTTTCTAGCATGTGACTGCCTTTCAAATTCTTTACCAAATCTATCCATCCATTTTTTTTGATATTCATCCAGATCTGATTTGTTATTTGTTTCTAAAAATTTTGAAATTGCTTGTCCTGCATAAACCCCACCCATGCCACAAGTAAAAATACCTCCTGCCGTTGTCGGTTTTGCTTGTCCTGCAGCATCTCCTATAATTACCGTTTTTCCTTCAACAAAATTATCAATTGGACCTTTAATCCAAATTGGCGCAAAAATTTTTCTAATCACTGAATATTTTTCCTTTTCTTCTAGAATCTTGTCTAATGTTTCAGATACGTTGATTCCTCTTCCTGCTACTCCAACTTTTCCTTTGCCTTCTCCTGATGGAATAACCCATGCAAAAAATCCAGGGAATTTTTCCTGATCAAACATCACTCCAACTTTTCCTTTTTTTATCCAATCAGAATAAATTTCATATTGAGCTGATGATAAAATACCAGTTCTATCTTTGTGAATCAGAGACGAAACTCCTCTTGCATCAACAAAAATTTTACAATCTATCTTCTCATCTTTTGTTCTAATTCCTGTATTTGTAATTTCTTGAAAACTTGTTCTGACTTTAATTACTGCCCCCTTATTCTGCGCTTGAAAAGCTATTTGTTTATCTAATTCCCTTCTACTGATTTCAGCTACTTTTTGTCTCTTTGAATTAATTGTAAAACTATTTCCGTTGGGCGATGTGATTTCAGCTGATTCTATCATATGCTCAAAAGTTTTTCTAAATGGAATTATTCCAAGTTCTTCCAAGCCTGCAATGCTGACTAAACCTCCACAATGTTCGGGAGTGCCTATTTCATAATCTTCTTCAATCACAAGTACTGAAAATTCTTTTGAAGCAATTTCTCTTGCACATAATAGTCCTGCGACACTTCCACCGGCAACTACTACATCAAAGTACACATTTTTTGTTTCATTGTCAATTATTTAATTCAAAAGTTTTTCATTATGTTTGTATTTGATTAGTTTATGGGTAACATTAAACAGGTAATTGTTGTTCGAATTGATCTAAAAATGGGAAAAGGAAAGATAGCAGCTCAAGTGGGCCATGCATGTGTTCTAGGCGCAGAATATGTACGAAAATCTCATCCTGAATGGTATGATGAATGGTGGGGTGGGCAAGAAAAAGTCGTTCTTAAAGCATCTGGAATTAAAGAATTGCAAGAAGTAAAAAGACATGCTATTGATTTGAATCTTCCCTGGTCTGAAGTTACTGATGCTGGACATACTCAGATAGCCCCTGGGACTACCACCTGTATTTCAATTGGACCTGCACCTGAAAACTTGATTGATAAAATAACTGGTGATTTAAAATTATTATAGTTACAGCAACTGGGAATAAGATATAACAAGGCTTTCATATTTTTTAAGTGTGAAGAAAAAAGGAATTCTTGTAACTGTTTTTTTTGGTTTTATTTTATTATCTTCTACAATATTTATTGCATTTCCAGGAGTTGATCCTGAAGAAGATAATCCTGATTTGACTATTACTGGTACTCCAGCTGACAACTTCCCTGATGATCAGCGTGCACAATTTTGTGGTTCTAGTAATGCTAAGTCCACTGATTATGTTCGAGAGTTCTCTATTCCTACACCCTGTACAAATCCTTTGGCAATTGTGACTGATTATGACGGAAATGTCTGGTTTACTGAAACAAACACTGGAAATCTAGCAAAATTTGATCCGGTTACTGAAACATTTGTTGAATATGAAAACCCTTCTTGGCCACCTGGTGGACGTTCTATGATGTGGGGAATTGACTATGCTCCTGACGGTACTGTGTGGTACACTGATGAAACATATGATTCTGTGTGGAAATTTTCAACCATAGATGAAAAATATGGACGACTTTCTTATCCCTCTGAAGGGAATTCTTTACCTCAAAAACTCCAAGTTCATGGTTCTCAAATAATAATTAATGATTTCACTGGAAATAAAATTACATTTTTAGATCCAAATCAATCTCAAGAAGACGTTAATTATCTTAGTATTCCTTCGCCTATTGATGATTCTGTAACTGCCGATTTTACAATAGATGCAAATAACAATGTCTGGTTTACAAATTGGTTATTCCAACAAGGAGGAGTTTTAGTTAAATTTAATCAAAATGAATATTTTGATTCTGTTTCAAACTCTGATGAAAAATTTCTTCCACTTCTTGACTTTGTTGAAATCTATCAATTACCTCCCGAACTACTTACCCCAAATGGCTCCGTAGTTGCTGATGATGGAACTATATGGTTGGCAGACACTACGTCATCCTATTTCTTTAACTTTGATCCGGTAACTGAAGAATTCACTCAATACGTTACATCCGACCCATTACTTGCTACATATGGAAATCAAACTGGAATTGTCAAAACTCCTATTTCTAGACCATACTGGATTGAAACTGATCAACAAGGCAAACTTGTATTTAATGCACAAAATGCAAACAATATCTCTGTGATGGATCCAAAATCTCAATCTCTTATAGAATATCATGTGCCTTCAAAGAATCCTTATTGGGGAGACTGTGATCCCGGAACTGGTTTGATGTTATCTGATTGTGGTTTGGCACAAATCTTCGATTTTACAATCGATGGTAAAAAAATTTGGTTTACTGAATGGGTTGAAAATAACATAGGCGTTGTTGACACTTCAGTTTCATTACCTCTTGAAATTCAATTTGAATCTCATTACATTGAACTTGCACCTGGTGATACTAAACATTTTAACTTTATTATATCACCAAAATCCCAAAAAGATCTGTTGGGCGTTTCGTTAATTCTGTCTCCTACTCACGACTTTCTGAATGTCGAACTTGTCAATAACTCTCCTAAAACATTTCAATTAGACTCTAATACTCCACGTCCAATCCACACTTCTATTCATGCTTCAGAAGATTCGGTTCCTGGAACTTACAAAATATTACTTGGTGCACAATCTACTGATGTTGCAATCAGCAAATTTGTTACAGTGACAATAGAGTGATTCCAAATTTAGATTCACAAATTGGTATTGCTGTTTACAGTACTGATTTTTCTGGAATTGGAGGGAAAATCCGAGTAATTCCTGAGGATTTCCATGTAACTGAAGTAATTTCTGAGAAAGCAAAAAACTCCATAAGCGATCAGCAGGGATATGCTGTCTACAAACTAAAAAAGAAAAAAATTGATACAAATCATGCCTTATCTAGTATTTTTAGAAAAAAAGGAATTCGTTTAAAATCTCTTGGACTAAAAGATGCATCTGCTATCACCGAACAATTTGTATGCTCTGGAAATAAAGGAAAAGCAATCGAAACTTTTTCAACTGAGAAATTTTCTTTGGAAAAAATCGGATATGTGAAAAAACCATTATCGAAAAAACATATGATAGCAAATCACTTCAAAATTAAAATTTCTGGATGTTCAAACGAATTGTCTTCTTTTATTGATTATGATAAAATCTTGAATTTTTATGGTTACCAACGTTTTGGCTCAAAAAGACCTGTAACCCATCTTATTGGTAAGGCAATTTTACAGCGAGATTTCAAAAAAGCTGTCGAATTGATATTGTCTTTCACCTCAACTTATGATTCAAAGGAAAATACTGAGATTCGTGAAAAACTTTCAGATAAGGCAAACTATGAACAATATTTTGATCAAGTTCCAAGTCAAATGGATATTGAAAGAATTGTTCTTAAGGAAATGATTGAGCATGATGACTATATTACTGCAATTCGAGCTATTCCGTTATCTTTGAGACGATTTTATGTTCAAGCCTACCAATCTTTTATCTTCAATCAATCTCTAAGTTTGTCTTTTTTAGATGGTGAAAATCTTTTTGAGACTCAACCAAATGATGTTTGTTTTGATTTTCATGGCATCCTTGGAAAATACGTGCTGGGTTTAGATCAAAGGCTAGCATTGCCTTTTGTTGGATATTCATATTACAAAAAAACAAGATTTGACTATCAAATATCTAAAATACTAAAACAAGAAGAGATCACACCAAAAGACTTTTTCGTCAAAGAGATGCAGGAAGTAAGTAGTGAGGGTGGTTTCAGACAAGCTGCAATAAATTGCTTTGATTACTTATCTCACGGAAATACTGTGGAATTTTCATTATCTAGAGGCATGTTTGCAACAATTTTGTTAAGAGAGATAATGAAACCTGAAGATCCTATGATTGCAGGTTTTTAATATCGTTTTCATAAAGATCATTTCTTTGGTATCTTTAGATTGATGTTTTTTACAAAAATATGATTTGGATGGGGAGCATGCATGTTAATTAGTTGTGAAATTAATAAGGACAATTAGTTTACTCACAATTAACAAATATTCTAGATTGAATTATTTGATTACTTGTGGTGATTCATGATTGCAGAATACGTTATCCGTTCTCATGTACAAATGAATGTGATGACAACAACCAAAATAAGAAAATTCTGAAAAACTAAGAATAATATCATACTTCGGATAAAAAACTAACCTTTTTTCATAGTGTATATTGTTCCTATTCCTATTGTAATTAATCCGATCACTGTAATTTGGATTCCATAAGTTATCCAATCTGGGTTGGAATACATAAATGATGATTCAGGTCCTACTGCAGAGTGTCCTTGAAGATGAAAAATAATGCCTAATATTCCAATAATTCCACCTATCACAATCATTGGTATCCCTTTTTTCACAAAATATCCTGGCTTCTACCAGTAAAAAGGGTAAACAGAATTGATAATTTGACCAAATGATTTTTCGATTGGCCTTTAATTGTATTTATAAGAGTCCATAAAATGTATGACTGGGATGCAACATATGAGTCAAACAACCGCAAATATCTTGGATTGATATTATTTGCATCTTCAGCGTCTCTAGCAATAATCCTGTTTCTAATTTTTTATCCTCAAATTGAATCCGTCAATAAAGAATCTCCAATTTTGATTAATATTATGTTCCTTCCTGCTATGGCAGTTGGATTTCTTTATGGAGTGAGAATTACTGAAAGAGTAGTTAGTCCTTCAGAAATTCGCAGTCCGTTTAAAAGATCTATTGTAAAAATTTTCTTGTTCTTTTTTGTTATAGGTGGAATGTTCAGTGCTGTAAACTTTGCAATAAATGGAGGTAGTGTTATGCCTGACGTTTCAATTTTAGATGATGGACTTTTGCTCTGGGTAAATGAATTTGTCACCGCAAATGGCGGAGCAACATTTCTGATTATTACAAGCATTACATTGATGGCATCTGCAACTAAACGAATTGTTGGAATGAATTCTGGTTTCTTGAATAGAATAGTGACCTTTGTTGGAACATTTGTATTTGTGACCGTTCTTGTTTTGAGTTTTACAAAATCTGATCCTACATCTTCAGGAGTTTTCTTATATACCTTTTATCAGGCCGGTATCGTTGGTGGGGCATTTTATGCAATGAACAAACTAACAAAAAATCAAAATATGTTTGAAGATTTTGCAAATGGTTACTAAGTTATTTGTCTAGGTCTACGTAAATTCCTGAAATTTCATTATTAATTCTATCCCAATATTTTTCACAACCATCTGTTTTGAAATCATTTAATTTACATTCATTGAAATGATGTGTGTTTTCTCTTTGCATGTTATCTGCAAAAAGTACATCTGAACCAATTGCTAATGCTAAAAGACCTACTGCAGCAAGACTAGCTGAAACTAAAATCATTGCATATCCAACTTTAGCATAATTATGAGGCTCTTTCATTCACTGAAAATCAAAAACTCTTGAATTTAATCTTTTCAAGTTTGGATTTTGCGATCAATTTAATGTCACTAGTATGTTTTTTGGGAAAAAAAGAAAAGAAAGTACTCTAAATGCTCTATATTGAGTATTCAAATTCTCCAATATGAGTTTCTTGGACCAATTCCTCTTGATGAATGGGGCCCTCCTATGGAAAAATTGGTATATCTTATCCTGTCCAAAGACCAAGACAAATTCAATATTCTCTATATTGATGATTGTGAGAAGACTGATGACAAGTCCTTTTTTATCCAACACCCAGATTTTAAATGCTGGGTTCAGAAATCTGGATCTGAAAAATCACTATATCTTGCAATATTACCAATGTTTGAATCAAGTAAGGATCAGAGACAAAATGTATCCCATAAGATATTATCACGTTACAAACCCCCGTGCAATTCTGTAAATGCTCCAAAACCAGAACCTGAATATACTGTTCGAAAATCTGAAGAAGAAATTTTTCTACCACAAAAAATTTCTTGCTTGTGTTGTGGCTCTGAAATGAAGGCGGAACAAATTCTTGAAAAATCTACTGTTTATCGTTGTACTAATTGTGGATTAAGCGATACAAAACTTAATTGTTGACTTTGTTTTGAACATCAAATAATTGTAATGTAAGCAAATCAATTGCTTTTTTCAAATGTTGAAATTCATTAATTGAATGCATTTGACCCTCGACCAGTGCTCTCAAAATTTTGATTGAATTTTTTTGATAATCATCTGATGCAACAATTTCCATTGCATTAATTTTTGATAACAGATTATCTAATTCTTTAATCATTTCATCAGATGGTTTGTGTTTGTCCATGATCATCTTTAATTAATTTTGGTATATGAATCGTTACAATAAATCCTCATCAATCTTTTGAATTGGATCCAAGTATTGCTGACATGTACAAGTGGGAATTTGACATTTCCCTACCTTGATAATAGAGTTACTATTCTCGTTTGGTGAGTGTGCTTCGTCTGTATGGTGGCATCTATTGCAATTCATGTTGAAAAATTAACTTCTCCAATATTTCTTATACAAGTCAAGGTATTAAGACTGCTCTTGCTTCTATTTCTGAATCTTTTAATTTTTTGAGTACTTCATTTGCACTTTCTAATGGGAATGCTTGGGAGATAACTTCGATATTTCTTTCATCACATATTTTAATTACTTGTTCCATGTCTTTTGTAGAACCTATCAAAGTACCTCTGATTGTTTTTTCCTCGAATGCAATAAATGGAGGATTTTTTCCAACTGTAGCAATAACAATCAGGCCTCCTTTCTTTACTGATTTTATTGCAGTATCTGTTACTATATCAGCTGGTGCAAAAACTATGGCTCCATCTAACATTCCATGTTTTTCTTTTAATTTATTGAGAAATTCTTCTTGATTTTCAGAAAATGTCATTGTATCCATTGCCCCTAGCTCCTTTGCAATATCCAAGTGTTTTTGCGTTCTAGAACATGCTATGACCTCACAGTTTTCAACTTTAGCAAATTGTACTGCCATATGTCCAACTCCGCCAATTCCAAAAATCCCAATTTTTTTATGTAATTTTGGTTCTATTGCTTTTACTGCTTTGTATGCTGTTATGCCTGCACAAAACAACGGTGCAGCATATTCTGGTTTCATATTTTCTGGAACTTTAGTTGCAAAATCTTCTGTCACTGTAATGTATTCTGTATACCCTCCTTTGAATGACTCACCTGTAATTATTGATGATTCACAAAGATACTCTTTGCCTTCTCTGCAATATTGGCATTCTTTACATGCCTCTAAAAGTGGGGTGATGCCTGCTCTGTCCCCTACTCTGAATTTTGAAACTGAATCTCCAATTTGAATTATTTTTCCAACAATCTCATGACCTGGAACTGTCGGAAGAGTTGGTGGAATTCCTATGTCTTTCCAATCTCCCTCAATTCCGTGAAGTTGAGAATGACAAACTCCACATGCCTCGATTTTTATTAAAATCTCATTTGATCTTTGAATTTTATGCTTGTCAATTTCGGTTAGTTTCAATGGTTTTGTTTCAATTTTGGCACATTCAGAAAGTACCATGGCACGCATTTTTTCCATAATCTAGACGATAAAGCACGAAATTTTAAGATTCGCTCACTAAAAATAAAGGACCCATATTCAATTTTAGCATGACTGAAATTACCGATGAGGATCGTGAAAGAGTAGAATTATTACAACAAATCACTTCTTCCAAACATGAATTTAAGAAATTACCATTAGAACAATTACAGCGACTACAAGAACTAGTTGAAAAGAAAGATTATAGTCATGATAAAAAGGCTCACAAATCAAAAGTAAAATTACTAGGAAAAATCAATGTTAGAATTTACGAATTAACTGAAGGAAGAGGAATCTGGGAGTAATAATATATCCGATTAACTACTAATATTGAAATAACTTTGATTAAATGTGGTAGAAAATAATCTCATTCATGAAACTAGTCCATATTTACTTCAACATGCACATAATCCTGTTGAATGGTATGGTTGGAATGAAACTGCATTAAAAAAAGCAAAAGATGAAAACAAGCCTATTTTTCTTAGCATTGGTTATAGTTCTTGTCATTGGTGCCATGTAATGGCTCATGAATCATTTGAAAATGAAGAAGTTGCAAAATTCATGAATGAAAATTTTGTGAACATTAAGGTTGATCGAGAAGAAAGACCTGACATTGATGATATTTATCAAAAAGTTTGTCAAATAGCAACAGGTCAAGGTGGTTGGCCGTTAAGTATTTTTCTTACACCTGATCAAAAACCCTTCTATGTTGGTACATACTTTCCTGTTTTGGATTCTTACGGACGGCCAGGCTTTGGAAGTATTTGCAGGCAGCTATCTCAAGCATGGAATGAAAAACCAAAAGATGTTGAAAAATCAGCTGAAAAATTCCTTGACGCTCTTCAAAAAATAGAAAGCATTACAATTCCAACGAAACTAGAACGAATAATTCTTGATGAGGCTGCCATGAATTTATTTCAAATAGGTGATCCTACATATGGTGGATTTGGCTCTGCCCCAAAGTTTCCTAATGCAGCAAATATTTCCTTTCTGTTTCGTTACGCAAAACTTTCAGGCATCTCAAAATTTAACGAATTTGCACTTAAAACACTCAAAAAAATGGCAAAGGGTGGCATTTTTGATCAAATAGGAGGTGGATTTTCTAGATACTCTACGGATGCAAAGTGGTTAGTTCCTCATTTTGAAAAGATGCTATATGATAATGCATTAATGCCAATTAATTATGTAGAAGCGTATCAAATTACAAAAGATCCTTTCTATCTTGATGTCATGAAAAAGACCCTTGATTTTGTTTTACGTGAAATGACTTCTCCTGAAGGTGGCTTTTATTCTGCATATGATGCAGATTCAGAAGGCGTTGAAGGAAAATTCTATGTTTGGAAAAAAAGTGAAATTAAAGAAATTCTTGGCAATGATGCTGATTTATTCTGTCTTTACTTTGATGTTACTGATGGAGGAAATTGGGAAGGAAATAATATTCTATGTAATAATCTTAATCTCTCAACTGTCGCATTTAATTTTGGAATAACCGAGCAAAAATCTCAAGAAATCATAAATTCATGTTCTGAAAAATTATTAAAAGTTAGATCTCAACGAATTCCACCAGGTTTAGATGATAAGATTTTAGTTTCATGGAATTCTTTGATGGTTACAGCATTTGCAAAAGGATATCGTATTACTAATGATGTTAGATATCTTAATGCTGCAAAAAACAATATTTCTTTTATTGAAAATAATCTTTTTAAAAATGGTACATTATTACGTACTTACAAAAACGGGAAAGCAAAAATCGATGGATATCTGGAAGATTATTCATACTTTGTGAATGCATTGTTAGATGTATTTGAAATTGAACCTGAAAAAAAATATCTTGAATTGGCCTTAAAATTAGGTCATCATTTAGTAGATCACTTTTGGGATTCAAACACTAATAGCTTCTTTATGACTTCTGATAATCATGAAAAACTAATCATTCGACCAAAGAGTAATTATGATTTGTCATTGCCCTCTGGAAATTCTGTATCTGCCTTTGTAATGCTGAGATTATATCATCTATCTCAAAACCAAAATTTCCTTGAAATTTCCACAAAAATAATGAAATCTCAGGCACAGATGGCTGCAGAAAACCCTTTTGGATTTGGATATTTACTCAATACCATTTTTTACTATGTGGAAAGACCTTTAGAAATTACAATTATCAACACAGAAAATTCTGAAATATGTAATTCTATTCTGACGAATTACTTACCCAATTCATTTATTGTAACTATTCAAAATTCTTCTCAATTAAAAACTCTTTCTCAATATCCATTCTTTGCTGGAAAAACTTTTGAAGATAAATCTACAGTTTTTATTTGTAAAGATTTCTCTTGTTCTTTACCATTACGCACACTAGATGAAATAAATTCACACCTTTAGATTTTTTTCAAGTTCACTTCAATCGTGCTTCCAACTTGTGGTCTTCCCATGTTGTCATATCTTGATTTTGGCATTGCTATTGTAATTTGTGTTTGTTGATATGATTTGATATTAACCGTTGGCTGTGCTTGTAATATAGCTTCAAGTAATGGCATTACCTGCTCTTTTGTTTCAGAATCGAGCTTCTTTGAAACATTTTCTATGATCATCTGTTTTTGTGATATTGGCTCAGTTGAAACATTTTCAATTAATGTTAATTGAATCATTTGTCCATTATCTACTATCTGTGTAATTTTGAACTCATTTGTTGCTGACAATACTTTACTCCTTTTCTATTCTGATTTATCTTTAACGAATTGAGAAATATAGTGCCATTACTGCTGTTGCTACAGATGCAATAACACCTAATACAAAGATGATTTTACTACCATCAACTTTCATAATTTTATTTTGCCCAATTAGAATTAAACTGTACTGGTTTCTGTTTTTTCTAAACCTGTAACTGATATTTTCTATGTTCATGTTTTGATAGAAATTTTATTTTTGTTATTACCTGCCAAAAATCTATGTTCATACTGCCTACACAGAACAATTCTTCCCATCATAGAAATCAAGATGGAGTATTTGATTGAGGCATTATTTCCAATTAAAATTGTGAATTATTGATATGTGATCTTAATTATCGTCTATCTCTTTTTTATTGGTTTCAAATCTGTGTGGATCTAAAATAGATTTTTTGATTAGTGCTGCTCTTTCTTTTATAATCTGATTAAATTCTTTCACATCTTCCAAACTTGGAGTTTGTTGTTGGTTTTGATATGCCTGCAAAAATCCTGAATACACACATCCTGTAATAATTCCAAATGCTGTGTCTGGAACAGATTCTATTTCTGGTACAAAATTCTCTGCAATTTGTCTGTATGACTCAGATTCACTAATGTAATAATCGATCAAACTACTAACAAAATCTTTGTTCTCTTTAGAAATTACCATATTTTTTTCTATTTCCTAGTTTATTTAATTGTCTTTGGTTAATCGTTTATTTATTCATGAATTATTTTTTAGATATTGTGGAAATTAGAATCTGATGAAGAATTTTTTCGAATATATGATTCAAAAAAAATGCTTGCAGGATACTTTATTCCAGATTATGGAAATATTTTCCCAAAAAAAAATTCAGAAGATATTATCTCATCAATGCTAAAAAATCATGACAAAATTTTAAATGGCATAATGATGGTTCCTCTAGTAAAATTTGGTTTATTTGACACTGATTTGAATACTGATATCTCTAAAGTAGAACAAAATATAACTCGAGTAAATGAACACCTGCAAAAATGGAATGGTTTTCTATCTGAAACTAATCGTCAAAAACATTCTGTTAGAATATCTCATACAGATCAAGACATGTTAACAATAACATTTGAAGTCAAATTTTCAAAACCAACCCCTCTTGAGAAAAAATACTTGCTGAACGAACTTTTTCCTACTTTAGATTTGTTGCAGAAATTAGGTTTGTTATGATCCTGCCTGAATATCTCATAATGCCAATATATGCAGATAATGTAACTACTAACAAAACAAATGTTCCTATGGGAAATTCTGGAACTACTGCATATTCTTCTGATTCTGCAACTAATGTGTAATCTTTTATCTGATTATTTTGAATTCTGTCTGGTATTGTAACTAAAAAGAAAGTATTTTCATTTACTCCCAAATAATCTGGTTCCGGGTAAGCTCTGGAGACAGCAGCTACATTACCATCTATATCATAAAGTGTTGCAACAATTGCTACGGTGTTTGCTGTAATGTCTCCGTTATTCTTAACAATTCCTGTAATCATTAGGTTGTTATGTTTGTCAGTTGATAATTTTGATTCAGTAATATCGATCACTTGACTTTTTGGTTGACTTATCTCATAAACTAATTTTAACGAATATGATTCAATATTTCTTGCTTCATTATTTGTCAATACCAGTTCAAATGGCCCCTTTATTCCTGGCATAATTGTATTAACTAGCGAATTCACTTCCTTTACAGCAATGGATTTTTTATTTTCATCCAGCAGTGTTATTAGAACATTGATCTGACTTAGAGGAATCTTTAGATTATTTGTGATTTCCCCAACTATGTGGAGTGAATTATCGTCTCCAATATACTGTTGATCATTTTCAATAAATGCTTCCCCAAATACAGGTGGGATAATTCCTGAAAACAGAAATATAATGATGAAGAATTTTCCCATATCTTACTTTGATTGAATTCTTTAAAGAAGAAGTTTATCTCAAGCACTTCTTTCTATTTGAAAGTATAATTGAGTCAAAAAACATCTCGAGGATAAGCATTCGAAAAATTATTTTTCTCTAATTATGGTAAATGCTCTATTTTCCATTTTTTGACCTCATTATGACAATTGAACCATTCAATTTCTGTTTGGTCTGAATCAAATTCTCCTAACTCATTTTTATATTTTTTATCACATTCATTTTTCATATTTTCTGAAATCTGAATAACTTTTTGTGTGAGTCCTGTTTGTGGAGGTTCAAATTTTTCTGGCTCATCATAGTTTTTTACACCTGTTTTGGCTGAATAAAATTCAACCAAGCCCAACATCTCATATTCCAATGATTCCTGAATTTGTGTATCTGAACGAATTTTTGCTGATTCATCTCCTGTTTTGATCCATTCAATGAATTGTGAATCACTTTCCAATTGAGCCTCAGATGATAATTTCAACAAATCTACTGAACTCTTAAAAATCTCTGGAGGTGACAATTCATTGTATCTGGAAATTATTTTTTCAAAATCTTTCAAATGTTTTCCATAGAATTCTGACAATTCCTCTTTTGTAATATCTCCTTCTTCCCATCTTGTTTTTTCAGAATAGAATTTTATTTGCAATTCTTTAACATCCTCTTGAATTTGCTCTAACTCTATTCCGAATTGAAGGCCTTTCTGTTTAGTCTGTTCTACTGAAAAATTATAAGCTATAATTGTTCCTATAATAAGAACTGCTATTGCTACAATTATGATATTTTGAATCTTCTTTTTCTTCAAAGATAATCTATATAATTTCCATCTTCGTCTAACTTTAATTCTACTGTAAATTCTGTACCGCTGATAAATGAATCATTACGAGTTGTTCTAACTCTTCCTATAACTAACTCATATGGCCAAATTTCAACTACTATTGCACCTATCTTCGCAGTTGGAGTTTCTGTAATTATCATGTCTTCTCGTTTAACTCCGTGCCTTTCTAACATGTGGATAGCATGATCTAGTAGTGGTTTTGGATTGTTGTAATTTAATACCCAAACTGGTCCTTCATAATCAATTTTTTGCAATTTGAAACGATCCTGATTTAACTCATATAACAATTATTCGGGCTGAATTATATTTAGTGTCATGGTGCTGACAACTCTTGATAATTTCCTAATTGACGCAATTACTTTTTCAAATTCATCTTGTTTCTGTGTTTGCACTTCTGCTACTACATCGTATGCACCAAAAGTAAGGTATGCATTATTGACATTTTGCATCTGTTTTAATTCGTCTACGATATATTCTTCGGCTCCAAGATCACAATTTAGTAGAATGAATCCTTTATGCATTACTATACCTTGTAATAATCAAAGAAGTTCAAGTCTTTAAGTTTTACAATGATTACCATCTACTACGTCCGCCGTAGCTGTTTTTATTATCATTGTCTCCATATCTTTTTCTTCCCCCCCTGTCATCTCTGGGGTTTCTGCTTCTATCGGATCTTCCATATCCCCCAGAACGTCCACCTCTGGAATAATTAGATCTTGATTGACCTCCATATCTTCTTGAAGGCGTTTGTCTTTTTAGAGGATCTGGTATGGATATCTGAATTCCCATTTCTTGATTTAAATCTCTGAGAGGAACTTTGATTTGACGTTTAATGAGATTCCAATCTCCTACTGATGAATATGAAACAAATGTGATTGCTTTCCCAAGAGCTCCTGCTCTAGCTGTTCTTCCAATTCTATGAAAGTATGCCATTTCTTGATTTGGTACATCATAATTTACTACTAATTCTACTCTTGGAACATCAATTCCTCTTGATGCTACATCTGTTGCAACAAGAATGTCTGCTTTACCACTTCTGAATTTACCCATAGATTGTTCTCTTCTATGTTGTGACATGTCTCCCTCAATTGCTACTGCATTGTATTTCTCTTGATGCAGAAATTTTGCTACATCTCTGGTTCTATATTTTGTTGAACAAAATACAATCGATTGACCTTTTGTCTGTTTGATAAAATCAATTAGATACTTGAATTTGTCTCTGTCTTTAATTACCAAATATGACTGATCAATTCCTTCCCCACTGAGATCATCTGCATCCAAAAGGAATTGCTTTGGATTGTTGAGATATTCTTCTGATAATCTTAGGATTTCTGTAGGCATTGTTGCTGAAAACAATGACATCACTCTATCTTCTGGTGCTAAGTCTAAAATAAATGAAATATCGTCTACGAATCCCATGTCCAGCATTGTATCTGCCTCATCAAGAACAATATGAGTAATATCTCTAAGTTCAATTGAACCTCTTTTGAGATGATCAATTAATCTGCCTGGAGTTGCTACAACAATCTCTACTCCTCTGTGAAGAGCATCTAGCTGAATCCCCATTCCTTGTCCTCCATAAACTGTCGCTACTTTGATTCCCGTATATTTTCCAAATTTTTTAATTTCATCACTAATTTGCATTGCAAGCTCTCTTGTTGGTGCCATGATCAATCCCTGAATACCATTTTTTGGTTGTATCTGTTGTAGCATCGATAATGCAAAGGCTGCAGTTTTTCCAGAACCTGTATGCGCTTGACCTACAACATCTCTTCCTGAAAGAAGTACGGGAATAACTGCCTCTTGAATTGGAAATGCATCATCAAATCCCAGATCAGTAATTCCTTTTAGTATCTCATCTTTTAGTCCTAATTCTGTAAATTTTGTCATTTTGTTTTCTTCTCTTAAGCAATGACGAAAAGCTCATTGCTTAGACGTCATTATTCCGATAATTACAATGTCTCTGAAGGTCTAATAAACGCTTGTTATTTTTTACGCCTCTAGCTGAGCATCAATAATTTTTTTAAAACTATCAAATGGTTGTGCGCCTTTGAGTTCAACAAATCCTATCCTTTCATTTCCTACAAAAAATCCAGGCGTGCCAGATACCCCATAATCTCTTCCATCATCAAGATCTTTTCTAATCTCTTCGATATATTTTCCACTAGTAATGCATGAGTCAAATGTTTCTTGATCTAATTGAATCTCGATGGCATAACTACTGAACAAAGAAAGCGCATCTGTAGTTTCTTGTTTGTTCCATTGATTCTGATTATCAAATAACATATCATGCATTTCTCTGAATTTTCCTTGCTCATTTGCACATTCTGCCGCAACAGCTGCAGGTAATGCATTAGGATGAATACTCTGAATAGGGAAATCTCTAAAAACTAATTTCACTTTTCCCTGCTCAATGTATTGCTCCAGAATTAACGGGAGTGTTTGAATGTGGAATCTGGCACAAAACGGACATTGAAAATCTGAAAACTCAATTATTGTAATTGGGGCATCAGGATTTCCAATAATTGGGTCATTATCCACTGAAATTTTTACTTGAGAAGTTGGTTGTTTTGTAGGTAGCTGACTTTGTAATATTTTGAGTTCTAATTTGGCAATTGCATCATCAAGATCTTGGTCTGAAATTTGATTAGAGTTTAGATTTGAAACATGTGATCCAGCAAAAAATGCTGCAATCCCAACTATTACAATTAGACTGATTACTAATACATTAAATGTTGATTTTTTTACAACTACATTTTCTTTACCCTTTTGACTAAATCTAGATTCTTCATCACTCATTTTGATTTATTTCAAAATAATGTATACTTATTCGTATTGCCAAATGTAAACATGTGATTCTAGAAAGATAAAAAGCCAATGACGGGATCCGAACCCACGACCTGCTGATTACAAATCAGCTGCTCTAACCAGGCTGAGCTACATTGGCACAAAATAAAATGAACTTTTTCAGGTTTAAAATGTTACCTAGATTATTCAATAGATTGTTCTATGCACTGATCTATATTTTGACCGTCAGTTTATAATAATGTCTTATTTTGACATCTCTTATGAGATACATTGAACCGACAAGAGTTAAGGTTCTGATGATGATGTTTTATGCTACAGGAATAATAGGAATTATAATTGGATTAGCCGTTGCACCTCCTTCAATGATCATGATGCTTACTTTTATGGGTGTCATCAATGTTGGTCTAGGAGCATTTTTTACATTCATCTTTTTGACACAAGTACAAAAATCTCCTGATAAAAGAAAGAAGAAGAAAAAAAGTGGCTAGGTAAAAAGTTTGAAAATTTTTAATGTTGATTTTAAAAATTCTCTTTCTTAATTAAAGTATAAATAATAACTATCTTTCATGAATTCAGAAATGCTTGATCTAGTTGCTAAAAAATTATTTCTTACAAAAGGAAAAGGAGTGCATGAAGATAGGCTAACCAGTTTTGAATATGCATTAAGGGATGCAGGAATTGCTGGAACCAATCTTGTACTAATTTCAAGTATATTCCCACCTAAAGCAAAATTGATTTCAAGAAAAGATGGTCTCAAACAAATCAGTCCTGGGCAGATATTGTTTACAATTTATTCAAAGAATCAGACTCGAGAACCACATAGAATGTGTGCAGCATCTGTGGGTATTGCACTACCTAAGGATAACAGTAGATATGGTTATCTTTCTGAATACGAATCTTTTGGTCAAAATGAGACTCAAGCTGGTGATTATGCTGAAGACATTGCAGCACAAATGTTGGCATCTTCCTTAGGAATTCCATTTGATGTTGACAAAAACTGGGACGAAAAAAGACAACAGTGGTCTATTTCAGGCAAAATTTATCATACAAAAAATATTACCCAAGCTACAAAAGGTGACAAAGATGGAAAATGGACTACTGTGTTTGCAGCAGCTGTTCTTTTGCTGTAGTTATTTTTTATACCCTTTAAGATAGAACATTGCAGCAGCAATTGCACTAATGGTGATGATGATTACAACTATGATTGATTCATCAAATTCTGTTTTTTCTGGTTGTTTGATTTGTAATTGTATCTTTTCAACCGAAAACTCTAATTCTTTTTTATTAATTGTTGTATCTTTACCAAAAATATATTTTCCTTGAATTCTTTCTCCTTCCTGTGGATCAAAAACCCATCCTTTCTCTGTAATGTCTATTGGGATTCTTTCATCTCCTATAATTTGTGTGGGTGTGATGTTTCCTTTGACATTTGAAATCTTTACATCTTCAGAATCTAGAATTACTACCTGAATAATTGAATTCAGAGGATAAAATCCTGATGAAAAATAATCTGATCTTTTTACCTCATTTATTTTTAAAAATTCTAATGGGCTTACTTTATTAATTTCTGATGCCTTTTGAGGATAATCTACTGATAATCTTAACTGAAGCAATGATTTGTTTTCTGTTGGTATGATTGAGAATGTCATTTTTGAATAATCTTGAGACGAAAGGTTTTTTGCAATATCATAGAATCCTCCTGACTCTCTAATGATTTTGGGGATTAATATGGAAGAAACTTTTTCATACATTGAATTTGTATCTTCCATTGGCATTGTATATACTGCAGAAATGGTTCCTCTTCCTGAAATCACTCCTGATGTTTCTAAGGCAATGCTTGTATCATCATTACTATGAATAAACGTTGAATGAAGTTCGGCTTTTGTATCAAAAATCTCATTTATTTCATCAATGAATTCCCCTGCAATCTGGAGAGTTCTATTTTGAATCTGTAAGAAGTTTTTATCATCAGGATTTCTCTTTACGTTAATCAAAATACATGATTCATTATTTACTCCTAATACGCACTGATTCTGATTTGTCAAAGTTATTGCTGAAATGTTTTCATTTTCTCGAATTCTCTGTTCTAATTCTGCTGGAATTTTGATCTCTTGAATACTTGTACTTTGCAATGTAATTGATGCAGTAACATTTTGAGATATGTTTTTGTCTATGATTACTTGAGCAGTTTCTTGAAAAGTCGCAAGACTCATTTCTTGTGCATATACATAATTTACTGAAATTCCAATTAACGCAACTAAAATAAATGAAAAAACAAATTTTTGCATGGTGTCCCAAATAATGAGGAAATTATAAAATTTACTCCTATTTTATACACTTTAAACATCATAACTCGATATTTTTTTATGAAAAAATTATATCTATTAGATAATATTCTCATTATTACAATAATCTAACTGGTAATGGCGTTAATTCCTTTTCTTGTTGATACTTTCAATGATCCTATAATACAACTAATTGCTGTATTGGCAGTTTTTGGTATTGGTCTTATTCAAGGGATAATTCTTGGACGTTCTTTTCTGGTAAGATTTCCACGTCTTCAAAACCATCTAAAGAAAGTATCTGTGACATTGTTTTTTTTATTTTTGGTAAATGCTATTTTGAGTGTTCCTAGATTTGCATCTCCTGAAAAAATTGATCTCTTCAATTTGCCTGCAGCAACTACGAGTGAGATTGCTTCGTCCCTTTTCTTGATTTTTGGAATGAATACTGGGTTTCTTACTATTTTGGCAATTTCTGTCACTGTGATGACTTTTGTTCTTTTAAAATTTACAAATCTTAATGGGTTAACAAAAATATTTGTTTTATTCTCCAGCGTTCTTTTACTTCTATTGACTGGTTTGAGTAGATTTACAGATCTTACTCCTAGTACATTTGAAGTTCTTTTGTATTTTCTTTATCAATTGGGATTCACTATTGGCATTTTGGCTGGTACCATCAGGAAAATCAAACCAAAAAACTTGGACCTAAAATAACTTCAAACGTTTAAATCTGATTGTCATTTTTTGTAGAGTGACATCGAATTCAAACCGTTCGGGGAACAAGCTGACAGTCCATGCGTTGGACTGTCAGCCCCATTAATTTAAAATCTAATTTAATAATGATAATGTTTTAACTTGATTACTTACATAATCAAATCCCTCTTGCCAAAATTTCGTAGATCTTATGTCAAAGCCATGCTCTAAGAGGAGATTTTCTGGTTTTTTCGAACCACCAGCTGCAAGAATTTCAATATATGCTGGAACAAAGTCGTTTCCTTCCTTCTTGTATCTTTGAAATAGAGATAACGCAAGTAAATTCCCAAAAGAATATGCGTAGCAATAAAATGGTGTGTGATAAAAGTGTGGAATACAACTCCACTCTATTGCAAAGTCATCTGAAAGATTCACCGAATTTCCAAATTGTTCTTTAAGATTTTCCAGATATGTCTTTGAAATTTCATCAACAGTTGTTCCTTTACCAATTTGTTCATGAGCATCTACTTCAAAAATTGTAAAAAATGATTGTCTGAGAATTGTTGCATACAGATCATCTATTTTTTCAGATAACATGATCTTTTTCTCGTTATCTGAAATTTTGTCTGACAGATTATCATATAATAGCAATTCTGAAAATGTAGATGCAGTTTCCGCTAAGGGCAATGGGGCATCCTGAACAAGAATTGATCTGTCTTGTGCAGCTTGACTGTGAACTGCATGGCCTAATTCATGTGCTAAAGTAAAAACATCTCTTGACTTTCCTGTAAAGTTTACTAGAACATATGGTGTAATTTTTGGAGTAAGAGTACTACAAAATGCCCCGTCTCTTTTTCCCTGTCTTACAGATGAATCAATATGATTTTCATTGAATACTTTCCTTGCAAATTCTTCTAATGTGCCACTGAATTTTCCTAGAGATTCAAAAACTAGTTTCACAGAATTGCTATATGAATAATTTTTTTCTTTGATATTTGCTCCTGCTGGTGCGTACAAATCATACCTCTTTAATTTTTTCATCTTCAGCATCTTTGCTTTTTGAATAAAGAATTTTTGAAATACTGGAGAATTTTTTCTGCACACTGAAAGAAGAGACTCAATAGTTTTATCATCTACATCGTTTCCAATATTTCTCATTGAGATTGGAGATTTGTATCCTCTAATCTCAATACCCTCATCTCTCCAATTAAGAACAATGTTTTGGTATATTTCTCCAATCACTCCCTTATTTTCAGTATATTTTGTAAGAATTGTTTTGTAGGCAGTTTCCCGAACTTTTGAATTTGTACTTCGAACATAATTTGTCAGTTCTTCTCTTGTCATCTTTTTTGTTTTATTCCCTATCCTCATTTTGTATTCATAGGCGTTTGTTATTTTGTCATAGAGTTTTACAAGTGCAGATATTCCAGTAACATCTAGGGTGTTGATTATCCTCTCTTCGGGCTCACTTAGAGCATATCTTGCAAATAGTCTTTTGTGAGAGAGATATTCTGTAATTTCTCCTGCATCTTTCATAAGCCTTTTTGCGTTTTTATCGTCAACTTGTGTTTTCCACCATAAATCAAAAAATAATATTTTGTTTGAAATCTCTGAACCTAACTTTGACATTTTTGTCATAAGTGATGTTGCTTCATCAGATTGTGTATCTGATGAATATGACAAAGATGCGTAACCTCCAATCTTACTCATCTTTTCAGAGATTTCTTCTACTTGATGTAAAATATTCATAAATTTCTCAGATGACATTTTAGGATCTAGTTTAGATTTTATTTTTTCAAATTTTTTAGACTGTTTTTCTAATTCCAAAATCTGTTTTTGAAATGCTGGGCTTTTTGGATCTTTTGCTAATTCTGATAGATCCCATTTTCCAAGCTTATACTCTGTCATTAAAAACATCTTTTTGTAACTATTAAAAAATCAATATGTGCTGAAATTCTTAAATCTCAAAGTTGCCTATAATATACATGGCAACAAGAGAAGACCTTAAAAATGATATTCTAAAGGCAACTGAGGAACAGCAGAAATTGATGGCGTTACGAAAGCCTCTCTTAGGCTCAAAAGCTAACGAGGATCAAATGAATGCATTTCGCATAACTACCCAGATTATGAAATATGAGGACTTTATTCGGGATACTGAAAAACAACTACGAACAATGAACTAATCAGACCTAAAACCAATAATACTCTTCATGAATATAACACCACTTCCAAATATCGTTCGGAATTGCTTTCATAACTGGGTGTCCAGTTTCTTCAAAATGTTTAGTAGCATGTTTTCCAATTGATGAATCACAGCATCCTACATGGCCACATGTCAAACACATTCTGATTGCAACAACTGGCAAATGTTCCTTTTCGCATTCTTCACAACTTTTTGTGTTTGAAGAAACATCTTTCTCTTTAGAGAAATGCTCGCATTTTTTTAACATGTTAATATTTTTTCAAAGTATCTTTGTATCTCTTTATTGATTCAAAAATAACGTTTTTTGCTTCTTTGGCAGATTTCCAACCCAATATCTCTACTTTTTTCCCTTCCAGATCTTTGTACACTTGAAAAAAATGAGCTATTTCTGAGCGGTAGTGATCTTCAATATCTGAAATGTCTATGGTGTGTAAATATCTAGGATCGTTTGTTGCCACACAAATTATTTTATCATCTAATTTGCCGTCATCTTTCATTTGAAGCAATCCTATTGGTCTTGCCTCAATTAGAATTCCGGGATAAGTTGGGTTTGTTACTAAAACAAGTGCATCAAGAGGATCACCATCATCAGATAAAGTTTGAGGAACGAGTCCATAATCTCCTGGATAATGAAATGGTGAGAAAAGAACCCTATCTAATTTTATCAAATTGTGCTTTTTATCATATTCATATTTGTTCATAGAACCTTTTGGGATTTCAACTATGACATTAATGATTTCAGGAATGTCGCTTCCTGATTCTATGTCATGCCAAAAGTTCTTGCTCATTTTCTAGCTCTTCCCATATCAACTCGATATATGAATTCTGTGAATTCCTTCTGGGTAACATTTAGAAAAAATCTTTTATTCTGTTTTCTTATTTTGTGCCTATTGGCAAAAATTGTAGTTATTGTTGGCTCGGTTAGATCTGAAAGACATGGAATAAAAGTTGCAAAATGGATTGTTGCAAAATTACAAAACAGAGGCCATCAAGTTTTTTTGGCAGATCCTGTAGAGTTGAAACTTCCATTACTTGATAAAATGTACAAAGAAATAGAATCACCCTCTGAAAAATTACAAGAATTTCAAAAAATTATTAAAGATGCAGATGGCTATGTCCCAATAACTCCTGAATATAATCACAGTGTGTCATCTGCATTAAAAAATACGTTGGATTATTTTTTAGAAGAATATTTCTTCAAGCCCTCAGCTATCGTCTCTTATTCGGTGGGTTCTTTTGGTGGAATCCTTGCAGGAAACCATCTGCGACAAATATTGGCAGAGATGGGCACTCTTGCAATTCCATCACAACTGTCAATTTCCAAAGTTCAAGAAGTCTTTGATACTGATGGAAAATTATTAGATGAGAACTATGAAAAAAGGATTTCGAGATTTCTAGATGAATTTGAATGGCATGTGTCAGCCTTTACAAAACAAAGAAAAAGTGGGACGCCTTATTGATTTTAAATCAAATCATTGGTATTATGAATGACTCTGAAGATTTTTACCGTGTAATCTCCCTGAAAAATATTTACAACTTCTCCTGTGTTTGAATCCAGATTTCTGACTCTGAATTTGTATTCGTATGAGCCATCACCTTTTACATCTACTTGTGCAAAGTGAACCGGATCATCCCCACTGTAAAACTGAATGATTACGGGATATCTTTCAACGTATTCCGATGGTCCACCTTTTACAAAGCCCCAGGAAAACTTGTTATCCTCAGGTACATTCATTGTCGTTACTGTTTTTTTTAAACTAATTTCTTCATTAATTGGAGTGATCGTGACTTCATTGGTCTGTGCAGAAATCTCTGCTGGAATCACTCCAATAGATAATATTGCTAGCATTGATGCCATCACAAATACTTTGGATTTTAAATTCATTTGATTGTATTTTTCCAAAGTTCCTTAAATAATTTTTTACCAATTTGTTCTAATCCTTTATGGTAGTTCTTCTTCTAAATCCGAGCATGCTTTGTGAACCCATTTATCTTCAGAATTCTTCAAAATTTCTTTTCCCACTTTAATTGATTCTCCACACTCTACGCATTTGCCGTTAAATCTGGCCTTCATAGTAGTTGTTTAATCTTGACTCATTTTAACTAGTCTCTTCTAAACTCTCAAATGGATTTATGTTCATATGTTCCAAAACCCTGCGAAATTCTTCCTTTACTAGTTTCATTTGGCCTCTTTATGGGTGAACCAAAAGTGCTATGAGTGGACCGGATGGGAGTTGGTTCTGTATTGGTTCTTTTTTGAGTTCCGTTGTGACTAGAAATTATTAAATTTTAAATTTTTTTCTAATATATGTCAAAATTTTGAGGTCTTGAACTAACTTTGTAATCCCCTTTGATGGACCAATACTTGCAAAACGACTGTTGGTCTGTAAACCATACATGTGGGTACTAAAAATAAAAAAATTTATGGTGTTGTTCCTGTACCTTTTACCTTTGCGTCCCAGTCATCGACCATTGGAATTCTATTTTCAAGTTCTTCCAAGTATCCATTTACCTCCATTGCTGGAATGTTAAATGTTGCAGATACTGTGTCACCAACTTCTGCTACGCAATTTGGAACAACAACTGAACGTCCTAAAACGGACTCGCCAACACAGCCATAATCAGTTACAGCAATTACAGTTACGTCTTCAGTAACTAGTGTTGGAACTATATTCCACGGAGTTATTGTAAAAACTAGTGTTACTGAAATTGCAGCAGCTAATATCAATAGAAACTTTAGCTGTGGTGTTTTTTGTGTTGTTTGTTGCATTTCTCCTCATACTATATTGTACTTTAGATCATATAAGACAAATGTGTTTTTTCTTCTAGTGCTAACTATTTTTAATTAATCTGACAAATATAGATTATATTTGACAACTACAACTTTTTTGTTTTAGAATTTGGATTTGTTTTGATGGAATATCTATAAAAACATCTTGTTTTGATTTACCTATTGCATTTTTTTTATCAAGAGGGCTTTGGTGATTATATCCTCTACGCTTCATTTCTTTGACTAACTGTTCATGTCTGAGATATAATGCCTTCAGCTTTCCTATCCATCGAATGGTTTCAGGATGTTTTGAATATCCTTTTTTATTCTCAGTTATTACCACCCAAATTGCATGCAGTTCACGATGTTCTCCTAATAGATGATTTTTACACAATTTGGCTGGAGATATATCCCAAATTCTCATCTAACTGTCTTTTTTCCTCTAGATTTTGTTCTCAAAACTGCTTTACAGCAAATGCATCTTGTATCGTCAATTGATAAGAAGAGTCCGCAGAATGTGCATCGTTTGTGCCCAATTTCATACCTAATTCTATTTGGAACTGGTTTTGCTTTATTCATTTGACAAATTGCTCTACATGTTCTGCCCATAATTTTTCACTTTAATTAAAATTTGAAATCATACTATTTGAACAAATGAACTTTCTTTATTCTAGTGGTAATAATGTATTTTCCAAAATGATCTTCAAAACATATTTACAAAATTTATGATAAATAAAATACACGATTCCATCTACTCTGAAACTATTGAATCTTTTTTCGGTATGGGGGCATTATTTTTCAGATGCTCCAATCCTGCTTTCATAAAATGAACATATCTCGCAGCAGATTCCTTTTTGGATTTGTTTTTCTCCTTACTCCATTCTGATTTTATTACCTTGTAGCAGATTTCAGTATGATTAAACACCACATTGAATTTTATTTTTCTTGAAGTCATAACTGTTGTAAGCCACTCCATGTAATTGCAAAATCTCTCGACATCATCTAACTCTACACATGCTCTGAGCCTTTGCAGTGTCTTTTTGGTACTGTAGACGGTCTTTTCTTTGCCTTCAGCACCCCATCTTCTCAAGGCACCCTTGTCAAGTGTGTAATATTTTTCTGTAATTTTCTTGGCTAATCTCTCAACTGCCTCATCATCCAGAAATTCCCTTTTAACCTAACCAAGAAAACGTAAAGAGATATTTAAAAGAGAAATACAGTTCCAAGCCATGGTTTTTGTTGCCATATCAAAGATTAACATCAATCAAGATATGGCAGATAAACTTGAGATGTCATTTAGAGAAAGAAGCAGGCAGGTAGATTCAGTTGACGGTTTTTTAGGACTATATTTTTTGAGAAGCAAGAAAAACCCAAACGAGTTTAGGGGAATTTTCAGATTCAAAGACGAGGAATCATTCAAAAAGTATATGAAAAGTGATCTGCACAGGCAATCCCACGACAAGACACATCAGACAATCAATGAGGCCATAAAATCAAATTCTGTAGAGTTTTTCCATGAGATAACTCAATAGTATTATCTAGATTCCAAAAATATCTTACAATACATTGATTTTATTTGCTTCTGGTTTAAACAAAAATTCATCAATGTTTGTCCTTGTAATTTTGAAATTGGGGTTTATCTCCTGAATTATTTTTGCAGTCAAACCCAGCGACATCTTGACACCATCCGTCTTTTCTGGATCCGTTCCGGGAAACAGCCTGACTGTGGTCTTGTCCTTTCTGGTGGAAATTTCAATGAAAAATTGCTGATGTAATTTATCAATAACTACTGCAGGAACCAATGCGGTTCTTTTCTCCTTGTCTATGTAAACATTAAGCAATTTTATCAAGCATGGTTTCTTTATGATTGTCTCTACGAATTCTTTAGAGAAAGACTCAAGGTCGATCTTTTTATCAAAAACTACATGCGGCATTATGTTTCACTACATCCTCTTCTTTTCTTTCATCAAACAGTAAACAATTGTTTCTTTAATTCCTCAGCAAATATTGCCAGCTTGCAGCTTTTGCATGCCAACAAATCTTCTCTTTTTCTTCCTGATGCTGATTTCAATAACACCAAAGAAGGCTGTCTGCAATTAGGACAGTCTGCCAACAAGGGCTCTCTGCTTGAAAACTTTTGATTCATGGAAAATGATACTCAGAATATTATTTAATAAATGACCAAAAAATATTCTAGTGGTAATATTACTCATCACAAATTATTTTTAAAAAAAATAAGTAAAGATTATTTTTCAAAAATTATCGCATTTTGAAATCTATTCTTTTTTTGACATATCAATGTTGATTCTTAAAGCCCTGTTGATAGTTTGAATTGCTTTTCCTATCACTACCGGACTAATCGAAAAGAATCCTCTATACATTCTATCCCCTATGTCTTCTGCAACCAATCCAAATGGTCCTTCAGGTCCTGTTGTTACTACTATCCACATATCTGAGATATTTGTTCCGTCACAGCTAACCACTTCAGTTGTTTTAGGTGGCTGAGGCGCCAACAATGAATTGTTAAAATTACCTATTATCCATGCCTTTGGGACTTTTTTTAGAATCTCGACATATCTGTCCTCTACATACTTGTACCTCTTTTCAGTCTCAAAAGTTGCCAATAGTGGTTGATTGTTTTTTACTGCATAGTTTTCAAGCAGGATGCTTAGTCGGTATAATCCCTTTGTGCCTGTTTTGAAATTAACATATCCAGCCTTTACGTATTCGTCTAATGACCATAGAATGTTATGATCTGTAAGATCTGTTACTTCTTGATCAGATAGTCCTGGAAATTGACTCCAGATTTCATCCATGAAACTTTGATATCTGTATTGCATAATTGATTCAAGTTTTTGTAGTATTTAACACAGTGATAACCTTTTCAACTAGTGCTAATTTTAAAATCCAAAACAAAGGAGTCCTATTTTAGCGATACTGACAATATAATAACATGAGACAAATTTTTGTTATACTTGCAGTTGGTGCGCCGCTATTCTTGGCAGCATTATTTATTGCAAATAGTATTGTATCCGATAATTCTCCAATGTTCAGAGAAATACCTTTTGATGAATCACAAAATTTACAGCAGACATATCAAGCAGGATTGAATCACTGTGAAAGTAATTACGAAAATTTTGATACATTAGATAAGAAAAATGAATATGAGCAATGCATCAACTCAGTTGAAACATGGTATGCTGAGAATGTTGAAAAATAATAGATGATCAGATTGGTTTTCCCTTGTACTGATAATCAATTATTTTGTGAAACGTATTATGTGATGCGATTACAGCTAGAGTGGATAATGCAGTCCATATGAAATTTCTGATTGTTATTAGTTCATTTGGCTTGTCAATGATCAGTGAGGTTTCAAACACAACATAAAAGTTGTCAAAGAGCCAGAACGCCAAGGTTATCCATGACAGCACACCTCCAATGAGAAATCCCAATCTGGTTTTGCTTTTGACAAAGACTATTGCAGTAATTATTGTGATGTACCAAAGTACTCCTGCCAAAATCCAAATGGGTTCAAAGAGTTCGGATCTGTCATCTAACCAATAGTATGTTGTTCCGACTAGAGCCATTGCAATTAGTGATGCAAGTAACAGTTTCTGGTTAATCTTGAATCCCGTACGCTCTTCTCGTAGCGGAGTAGCAGGAGGGTTTTCTCTAATTTCCTTTGTTGCAATATCTATTGCATCCCTTACTGATTTGAGTTGCAATGGGATGATCTTGGTAATGGAATTGTCAGTGACGACTGTATCGTGAACCAGACTGTCTATGAGTGGTCTTGCCAACGAGGCTTTTACGGGGGTAATGAGATCAACCCAGTATGACGATAATCGTGTGGTAAGAAATGGGATCTGTATCACAAATAGACTCTTGTTCAAATATTTTGCATAAACTCGCATGAGTTCCTCGTAGGTCATCTTGTCTTTTCCTCCAATTTCATAGATATTCCCCGCTGTCTCCGGATATATCATACATCCTGCAAGGTATTCTATTACATCATCAACTGCTATGGGCTGTGCAAGTGACTTTACCCAGGAAGGACACACCATGACTGGCAATCGTTCCACCAGGTATCTTAGCATGGCATACGAACCCCCTTGAGCACCAATGATTAATGATGCACGCAACTCTGTCACTGGGATGTCCCCTGATGCAAGTATCTCTCCAACCTCTTTTCTACTTTTCATGTGTGGAGATAAATCAAGACTGTCATTTACCAGCCCTCCAAGATAGATTATTCTTTTGACTCCTGCTTTTGTTGCAGCTGCAAGGAAATTCTGAGCTTGAATCTTTTCACGAGATGCAAATTCCTTCCACTGATCTTTGCTGCCCTCCATTGAATGAAGCAAATAGTATGCTACCTCAACTCCCGTCAGTGCATTTTCTAATTGGACTACATCAAAGACATCTGCTTTGACATATTTTACATTTGTAGTGTCTGGAATTTCTCGTCTTGACATTCCTTTGACTGAATATCCAAGTTTGGAAAGATGTGATATTAGACGTGTTCCAATAAATCCAGTTGCTCCTGTAACCATGATGCTGTAAGGCTTGTTTTTTGTAGTATCAGTTGACTGCTGAGCCATTTCTATTTGAGTCTCATTTTCTGACATGCCTTAACTGTTCTTATAGTACATCGCTCAATTTTTTCAGTTTTCTCAAATCAGTTATCTCAATATTATTGCTTAACGTAACAATTTTTGCAAGTTTTGGATTTGCATCTTCCCCTAACTTGAGTACTATCTCTCCTTGCAGTCTTATTTCAAGCGTAATGTTTTCTTGTTTTAGGTTCTTTGCAAGGTCTTTTGCCTCTGATAATTGCTTGATCAAGCCAGGTCTTTTTGTAATTTCAATTGGAATATCAATAATGTCAATGATTCGAGAGTTTCCTTTTACCGTGAAATTAATTGATGGATTATCATTACATGTAATTTTTAGGCCTCCACTATTCAAGAAAGATAAAAAATTGGCGGGAAGATCAAAATTTTTCATTCTCATCCACACCTTATTTTGCTGTAATGGTCAGTTTTCCAGTTAAGGAAACCGTACCTGTTGGGATTACTTTGCCCTCTTTTTCGATCTTACCTTGCATCTCAAGATTCTCAAAATCATAAGTGATTGAGGCGTGCTTTTGTGTAAGTTTGTCAAAGATTTCGGCCAGTAAATTTGCCCACTCTTGTTCCTCTGCCATGACTGTTTAGTTTATTTATGATATTTAAGATAGTAATAGAACTAATTCTAGTGCTAATAAATATTCTAGTGGAAATATCTGAATATTTGAAATAATCAGGTAAGGTTGGGTTATTTTGAATTAAAAGTTGTATTTTATCTCAAAAAGAAAGTTTTCAAGTTAGCACTAGTATTAATTCTGAGCATTATTAATATGTAAAAAATTTATAATTATGCCATGAGTGTGATTTTGCTACAAAAATGTAATGAGTGTGGAAAAGAGTTCCAAGAATGGTCTTGTGATTATTGTTACACCAAGTTTATTATTAAAAAAATGGAATACTGAACATGGAGAAATTAGATCGCGAAGAAATATCTAAATTCATTTCAGATGCAATAATTCCAATACGAATTGCTTTCATCAAGCCAAATGGAACCCCCAATGTGATCTCTTTATGGTTTGAACAAATTCATGGAAAGATTTACTGTGCTACACAAAAATCAGCAAAGATTGTTTCTTATCTTCAAAAAAACCCTGTCTGTGGGTTTGAGATAGCAGCCGATAAACCACCTTACAAAGGAATACGTGGTGAAGGAACTGTTCAAATTTTAAATGACAAAGGAATAGACATTCTTGAGATTTTGATGGACAAGTATTTGGAAGATAAAGAGTCTACATTATCAAAATATCTAAAAACGAATTCAAACACAGAAGTTGCAATAGAGATCACACCTCAAAAAATTCACAGCTATGACTATTCCAAAAGAATGAAGGATGTATGATGGAAGATCAAGGGTGTCCTACTTGCGGCTCTAAAAACTTTGGAAATATAGAGATGAAGAAAAATCATAATGGAGTTACAACATGGAAAAAACAGTGTTACAATTGTAAAAAATTCTGGTATGCAGAATCTTGAAATGCAATATTTTGTATTTTGCTTAGCACTATGCAAAAAATTACTCGTGGTTAAAATTCAGTAAATTCCAATTATTATCATATGATTACAGAACGTTTGGATAAAACATGTGTCCACTTTCTCAAGGTTACAGATACAATAACGGGAGAGATAACATGTGGCAATTGTGGAGTTGTGTTATCTGACAAAACCATTGATTTTGGACCAGAAAATGCTACTCATACTATGGATGAGTATCAGAATAGTGCAAGGACAGGACAAAAAATATCATTAAAGATGGCTGACATGGGGCTTTCTACTTTAATTCAAGCACAAGACAGGGATTCTTCTGGAAAACTTCTCTCAGGGTATAACAAGCAGTCATTTCACCGTCTGAGAATGTGGGATAGAAACAGCAGATCTGCTATCACCAAGCAGTCATACATCAAGGCATTCACATTTCTTGATGGGATACGCTCCAAACTTGGATTGCCTGAGCATGTTGTAGAAAAATCA
>JAOTSS010000017.1 GCA_029864805.1 Candidatus Nitrosopumilus sp.
AGGTAAGCCATTAACGGCTTCGATGAAAAGTACAATCGAAAGATTAAGAACTTGGGATAGTAGAAGTCAAGTACATGAACCAGTTGATAGAAATTTTAGACAAGCATTCAGTGAGTTAGACAGATTAAAAGATAAACTTGCAATAGGAGATGCAGTAATAGAAAAAGCAGCATATATTTACAGAAAAGCATTAGAGAAAGGCCTAGTAAGAGGCCGCTCCATTTCAGCTTTAATTGCATCAGCGCTTTATGCAGCATGCAGAGATACAGAAACACCTAGAACCCTAAAAGACATTGGCCAGGCAAGTAATATCAAACGAAAAGATATTGCAAGATGTTATCGTCTGTTGCTCAGGGAATTGAATTTAAAAATGCCAGTAGTTGATCCGATCAAATGCATATCAAGAATTGCAAGCAAGGCAGGTTTGTCAGAAAAAACAAAAAGAAAAGCAACAAAGATCTTACAAACTGCAGAAGAGAATAAAATTTCTGCAGGAAAAGATCCGATGGGATTAGCAGCAGCAGCGCTTTATGTAGCATGTGTTACAAACGGAGAAAACAAAACACAAAGAGACGTAGCAGAAGCTGCAGGAGTTACAGAAGTCACCATTAGAAACAGATACAAGGGTCTGAAGGTAGCATTAAACCTCTAAGGTAGATTCCTTTTTAGAGTAAAATCTACTGAGAAATAAAATAGAAATAGATACAATGCCAGATACTAACAATAGAATTTCCAATGAAGACATTAGTGAGTGTGAAAAAGATTCTTGGAGGGAAATGTAATTCAGTTGGGAGATAAAATTAGCGTATGAAAAAATAAAATAATTCATTGCCCAATGAATCAAAATTGAAGCTACAAACCCATATCTTAGATAAACCCATCCTAAAATAATACCGCTAGCAGTAGCTTGAGCAAATTTTCCGTCACTCCAAGATTCAGCAAATGCAATATGTGCAAATCCAAAAAGAACACCTACTAACACAATCAAGACTAGTGCCTTTTTGGGATTGTTGATATGTAGTGAACTAGGAGTCCACATACATACAATAAAATATCGAATCGACGATTTGTGGGAATATAAAGCAAATAATGGAATACCAGTCAAAATTAGACGAAATCCAAATTCCTCAATTAAGGGGGCAAGAGAGACATAAAAAAACTGAATCAGATGATTGTCATCAAGCGGCGGAACAGTTACAATACCAAATGCCTCTTGAATGAAATTAATCGATGCAGAAATCACAACTAAAATGGAAAACCACTTTGTGATTCCAATCATATAGTTTGATGTAGTGTTAAATTTTCCAAATGAAATTATCGGTGAAAGAGATTTTAAAAATTCACGTTTCGGTCCAAGAAATGCAACTGTGAATAACACAGCATAGAAAATCCATAAAATAACAAATGCATCTCCAATATTGATGTCAAATGGTATCTGATACAGTTCTGTATTTTTAAAAAAATCTAAGTGTGTAATTGGATACTCATAATTGATATCACCGCCAATTTCACTTTCAAAAATAATGTAAATTCCCATAGGAAATGAAATAAGCAATAATCCAAGAATAACTGATTGTAGTGCAGCAAATGGAATACCAAGGAATTGAAGAATTCGGTTTGAATTTTCCAAAGTGTTCTAATGTAATTCTATGGTATCAGCAGCAAACCCCAAATTGATCAAAGTGTCTTTGATACTATCTCTGTGGTCTCCTTGTAAAAATATGTAACCGTCTTTGGTAGTTCCGCCACAGGCGTATTTGTTTTTCAGGTCTTTTGCAACAGTCTCCAAATTATTTAGTTTAGGATCTAATCCTTCAATCATAGTACCTTTTTTCTTAAATCTTCGGGTTTCTAATCTAATAATAATTTTAGTGCTATCTTTGGCCAGTTCACCACATGCACACAAGTCTTCTGGTAGACCACAAGTATTACAAATTACTGCCATTCGTTCGAAATAAATTCAATTATACGCACTATTAAGCCTTGTTTGGTTATTTCTTACAAATTAAAAAGAAATTGATTTTTTAGATAGAAAATTAAAGAAGAATGGTGTCTAAAGACCTTACAAAAAAAGCTGCTGAAATGTTACTAAATGGTGCAACATTGTTAGGAGAACCTTGTCCTTATTGTACAGGGGTAAGAGTCATGAAAGAAGGACATGCATTATGTGTTAGTTGTGGACGTGAACCAAGAAAAAAAGAGATCGGAATAGGAAAAAAACTACAGCACAAAAAATCAGAGTTAGAGAAAACTCTTGAAAAAAAGATAGAATCACTCTCAAAAGAACTCGAAGAAGAAGAAAATCATGTAAAACAACAGGAAATTCTAAAATCAATTAGTTTGGTGCTGGAAACACTAGAAAAAGTAAAAGAAAAACAATAAAGTATTTATGTAAAAATTTGTGATGTCGAGATATAATGAGTAGTAAAAAGAAATCAGCACCACTTCCAGCATCAAGTGGAGGCCTCATGAGATTCTTTGAAGATGAGACAAAAGGATTCAAAATAGATCCCAAAATTGTTGTAACAGTTCCAATTAGTTTAATTGTAATTTCGTGGGTAATTGATCTTTTCCTAGCTCCGTGAAAAAACAATGGAACAAGAATCAGATGATGTTTCAAATATACACAACAGGTTTTCCCTTACTCTGGTAAATCCATCATCACATTATTTCTCATTAGTTGTGTCATTAGTAGTAGCCTCAGTAATGGTTCTTGCAACATATTTTGGTTATTTGAGCGATTTGGGTTTTGAACAAAATTGGTATCGACTACCAGCAGTTTTAGGAGTTTTAGTTGTAACCCAATTGTTAGATACTAGATTTTCAAAGAAAAAAGAATATTCAAAGTCACTGCATTCATCACTTTTTGGAAACATGTTGTGGACAGTAACAATTTTGATGGGAATACTTTCAAGCATAGTTTTAGCAAAAGAGATAGAATTATTCTTTATAGTTTTTGGAATATTGCTGTTTGCTAGTTTTAGAATAGGGATTTACACTACAACACTTGGAGCAAGTCTCAAAAAAGCTTGGGCAATTTGTTTTATTCAACCACTAGCAATGTATTTCGCATTAATTCCACAAGATATGTGGCTTTCAGTACTTTACGAGCCAATCGGATTAGGGTATGGTATATCATTTATGATAATTGCAAGTATTTGGTCAGTTCTCACTGACAGAGCTGGCAGACCAGGAATGGAAAGCACACATAAAACAATTCAAGCATATCTTGCATCACAAGGAAATGATTTTGAAGATGCTGAAGAACTAATGGAACAACGCTCAAGTGAAACCAAAGTAACTACATCACAACTAAGACTGTCATCACCCAATGGTGAAACAGAGTTTAGAATAGTCTTACCAGAGATTCATCCAGGACCATACCATCCAGTAGGTGGAAGTAATATTCCATACCTGATTTACAAAAATTTATCATCATCAGCAATGGTTATGCATAGCATATCTGATCATTCATTGAATCTTCCATCAAGAAATGAAGTAGAAAACTATCTGAAAAAAATAGAAGATAGTAATATTAAAGAAGAAGGACTACAGTGTACTGAACCAGTTACAGTCCAAATAAACAAAGCAAGAGTAACAGGGTTACTTTTTGGAAATAACCCACTATTATTTTTGTCCTTATCCCCTCACGGCATGGAAGATATTCCAAGTTACATGAAAACAGAAATTGAACAATACGCAAAGAATAGAAATTATACAAGAACCATGATAATTGATTGTCATAATGCCATGGGAGAAGAGATTTCAAAAGAAGATGGCGAGGATATGTTAAAAGCTGCAAAGTCTTGTTTGGATACTCTAATTACAAAAAATAATTATCCAATAGAGTTCGGCTATGCCAATTCAGATGATATGGATGTATGGACAGAAGATTTGGGAATGGGCGGATTAGGAATTATTTGTCTTGTTATTAAAGATAAAAAATATTTTCTAGGTTGGGCAGATGCAAACAATATGGAAAACGGAGTTAGAGAGAAGATCATAGACAATTTCTCAAAGAGAGATTATAACTTACTAGAAATTTGTACATCAGATACGCATTACGCACCAGTTAAAGCTAGAAACAGAAATGGGTATTACCAATTAGGATTGATATCAGGGGCAGATAAACTGTCGAAATGGTTTTTAGAAATTGCTAAAAATGCAGAGTCAGATACAACAACTGCAAAATTTGAAATTTTAGAAAATGAAGCAAATGTCAAAGTCATGGGAAAGGGAATATATGAAGACTATTCCAAAGCATTAGATAATTCTTTAAAAATTACTAAAGCATTTGTGATAGGAGGAGTATTGTTTTTCATCACTAGTTTGTTTCTATAGTCTTCATCTGATCAATATTTCCATAAAATTCATCAATAAATGAGGATAATTGAAAAATAGGGACAATTGGAACGTTTTCAATAAAATTTATCTTGTCTTGATATAATGTTACAATTACAGGTACAGCCATTGCACCGGGAGTTTTTTTTACATAGTGCTTTGTCCTCTCAATTTGTTTTTTGACTGCAGTTTGCAATGTTGATACGTTATATCTTTTCCAATGTTTACAATCAATTAAAATTGCAATTCCTAGCCTAATGCCAATTACATCAATTTCCATACGGGGTTTTGTGAGAATCATGTTTTTTATAACTGCGAAATTTTTTGAGGATAAGATTTCGCCAGTTAAACCCTCAAAATCTTTCCAATCAAGTGCAATTGAAATTTCATCAATAGGATAACCTTTTTCAAGCAATTTAACTGCAGTTTTTAATTTGTCTCCGTCTTCAAAATAATAATTATCATCTTGTTTTGAACCGATGTTATTTTTGAGAAATTCTTCAAGAATTATTTCAGAGTCAACAGTATTCATTTTTGTAACAGCAGAAAAATCCTCAACAGACACACCACCTTGAATAATTCCACTTAATCCAACAACCATCTTAGGATGAATTTTCAACTTTATTTTTTGATTCATGGAGAAATATAGGTTTTAAGAACTATTAAGCGAGAGTTATTATGATATAGATTTTATTACAAGTTTTTGAAACTAAGAATATGGAAAAATTGCTAGTAACACTGCTAGCTTTTTTAGTTGTAAATTTTATGTATAATGAATCATTTGCAGAAAAAAATACATTTTTTGATTCAGTCAAATTTATTCAATATTTAGATGAAAACATAGCATTAGAAGAAGTAAGAAATGGCAATCTAGACATGTATTATTATAGAATTTCATCAGATAGGTTAGAAAATCTTCAATCAAGAGAAGGATTACAGGTTTTTGATTCTACAGGAGGATCATACAGTATTCTTGTAAATCCAGCAGAATCTGAGAAATTTAATCCATTTGCAAACAGAGACATCAGATTTGCCCTGAATTATTTGGTAGACAGAAAGCTAATCATCAATGAATTGATGGGCGGATATGGTGCACCGATCATTTCTTACTATAGTCCATCAGATCCAGAATATCTCACAATAATCAAACAGTTAGAGTCATTTAATTTCAAGTACAATCCTGCCCTTGCAGACGAAATAATCACTAAAGTGTTAGAAGAAGAAGGAGCAGTCAAGATCAATGAGAAATGGCAATTTGAAAACATTCCAATAGAAATAACAATTTTCATTAGAAGTGATGATCCGGTCAGAAAATCAATCGGAGAGATTTTATCAGTAGAACTTGAAAAAATAGGATTTACTGTAAAAAAGGATTTCGGGGATCTTAACAAAGCCTTTGTTGTAGTATATGGCTCAAATCCTTCAGATTTGAAATGGAGTTTGTACACTGAAGGATGGGGACGCTCTGCATTTGTCAGGTATGATTCAGTAGGATTAGGACAGATGTATGCTCCTTGGTTTTCAAACATGCCAGGATTCAATGATCCGTCATATTGGAATTACAAAAATGACAAATTAGATTCATTGACTCAGAAAATTTACACGGGGGATTTTGAATCCTTAGAGAAAAGATCAAAGTTAATTCAAGAAGCAGTTGTAGAAGGAATTAATGAATCAATTAGGATTTTTTTGGCAAGCAAAGTTGATCAATATGTTGCAAATGAAAAAGTAAGTGGAATTGTAAATGACTTTGGTGCAGGAGTGCCAAGTAGATTCACACCAATTAATGCCAAAAGTGAAAGTAATGAGTTGGTAATTGGAGTTAAACAAATCTATCAAGGAGCATGGAATCCAGTCATGGGGTTAACTGACAATTACAGCAGACATATTTGGGGAGTCATATCAGATCCTGGAACATTCAAACATCCATTCACAGGTCAGACAATTCCGGTTAGAGCAAGTTGGAAAGTTGAAACTGCAGGACCTAATGAAAAACTAGAAATCCCAATAGAATCAAAAATGTGGAATCCAACATTGCAACAATGGACCAATGTTAAATCAGATTCACGTGCAACAAGTAAAGTGACATTTGATTTTGAATTTAGTAATTGGCACAATGGACAAAAAATGGATATGAACGATATTCTTCATTCATTGTATTTCACAATAGAATGGGGAACACAAACGGATGGAAATGACAGGACTTTTGATACAGAATTTACTCCAAGAGCGGCTCAGAATATTCAAACAATCATCGGAGTAAATCCAATTGATGAAGATACGGTTGAAGTGTATGTGGATTATTGGCATTTTGATAAGGGAGAAATTGCTGAATGGGCACTGCTATGGAATACCATGCCATGGGAGATTTCAGTTGCTATGGAGAAAGCAGTGATTGATGGAAAAGTCTCGTTTTCAAGATCAGGGGCCACAAGCAAAAATGTAAACTGGTTATCATTGATCATTCCAAATGATGCAAATACAATCAAAAGTTATTTGCAAGAATTCAGAGATACAAACTACATTCCAGAGGCACTAAAAGCCACCAGAGATTCAAAATATTTTCAAGACAGATACAATTCATCAATTAAATGGATCGAAGTCAATAATCATGCGGTAATCAGTAATGGTCCATTTTATCTTGAATCATACTCTCCAGAATCAAGAACAATAACAGTTAGAGAATTCGATGACGGTTCATACCCATTCAAAATTGGAAAGTGGGAACAGTTTGAAAAAGCAGAATTTCCAAAAATTAAGAAAATAGACATGAAAAATACATTGCAAAGAGGAACAGAATTCAGCATCAGAATAGAAACGGAGAATTCAGATAACATACTTTACTTTTTAACAAATAGTGATGGAAACATGATATCATCAAACATTCTCAAATTAGATAAGAATAACATTACAATCAATATTCCTTCTGAGATTACAAAGGATTTAGGAGTCGGGGCAAACAACATCAAAGTATTTGCAATTTCAGACTCGGTGTTAAAACCAGATTTTTATGAATCAAGTTTCATAGTAACCGAAAATGGAGAAGAATTACCAATAAGTATTAACAAGCATACAGATTTTTCAGAAAGTGAACCAGAATTTTGGTTATGGGTTATTCCATTAGGAATTATTGTTGTGATAATAATTATCTTAAATAAGAGACATCATGCCAAACCATAATCTTTTAGAATTAGGTCTATCTGTTCCTCATTTTCAAGTTTTGAGTATTCATCAAATAGATTTTGATTGAGTTCATAAAACGTGTGACCCCATTTGAATTTATCAAGCAATTCCAAACCTTGTTCTTTATAGCCCAGAATTATCAATGATGCAGACAATGCTTCAGCAGTAGTGAGCTTATTAAGCTTAGAGTAATTTACAGAATTTCCCGCAAGTAAAGGAGGAAGTCTTCTTTTTATCCCATTGAATTTTTTTGAGAAAGCTTGATCTACACGATTCCAAGAGCAATCAATTCCGACAATAGCATTTACCAAAAATCTATCTTTGGGTAATAGAGTTTTTTCAGAGAAAGGATCTAAGACCAGTCCTTTGATTCCAATTTTTTTTATGTTTTGGACAAGACCAAATTTTACCATTTTAGCAGCTGTGCATTTTTTTGGATCGTCTTGATAAAACATTAAAACTTGTAATCTCACTCTAAAAAATAACAAAATCCAGAGTATTTTGAATTTACTCTATTGTTTTGTATGTTATTTTGTAATAGAATCGTGAAACTTGATCATCTTTGATAATCTCAACGTTCCAATTAGTATCAGGCAAAAATGTATCCGAAGATTCAGGCAAAATGCTGAATTTCTCCAATCTGGTGTCGGAGCCACTGTATCTTACATTCAAAGAAACCCCATCAACTTCAACAACATCATAGATTTGGCCGGGTTTTCGGGTAGATTCACTCACCAAGCAATCAGCATCAGGTCCAATAACACAGATTCCAGTTTCACTTGAAACTTTGAGGTTGACACTTGGTTCATCACCTCGCGTAGAAGTAATCAAGGAACCTGAAATAATTCGGGGTTCAACAGTTACATCATTAACAGTTTTTTTTGCAGCAAAAATAGAAATTTTATCTTCAGAAATTCTATTTTCTTTCTCAATTATTGTATCAAGTTTTGGGGTTTTTGGTTTTTCAACAACATTGAATTTAATGGATTTTGTTTCAAAGTCGGCATCAACTGTTGCTTCGTAGGAACCAATTGCAGATGTAGATGTTGGGATTGGGAATTGATAAGTAAAGGAACCAGAAGAGCTAGGACGGATTGTAGTTACAGGACCAGTATTTTTACCACAAATAAAAGAGCCGCAGGTTATTTCATTACCTGTTTTTTTAGAAATGCTTACTTCAAACTGCTCAAGATAAATTAACTTGTTTGGCTTTCCAGTAACAATTACAACATCGCCTGGATAATATTCGGTTTTATCAGTTGATGCTAAAAGAGACAGGGGTTGATCACCGCCAAATACAAAATCATTTACCACACTAAAGACAGCATTGGTTTTTGTATTTCCATAAAATGCTTTTACCGTATAACTTCCTTCGGCAAATATTGTTACAGGTAATTCAAACAGACTGGAAAAATTGCCACCTTGAGTGGGATAAACAGAGGATTCATGAATTTGTGTATATGGGAATTTGCCATCAAAAACTCCAATAGTTACCCGCTGTGGTACCACTAGACCTTCACTGCCCTGTTGACGTTTAATTACGTTTCCAACAACTTTTAGTTTTTCCCCTGCTTTGTATAGTGATTTTTCAGTTGTTACAAAGATAGGCGTTTTGGAAAGAGAGTCATTTTCTGGATCTGTTGAAACTTTGAAGAAGAGATCTGTATTGTATGAAGGAATAGACACTCGGATTTTGTATACACCCACGTTAGATTTTATCACATCTCGTCCGTCGTCAGTTTTGATATTTTGGTGTCTCTCAGAGATAGGTGTAGTCCAAGTCCACGAGAATCGTTGATTTTCAATTGAAGTACCAAAATTACTTTTAGTACCATCAGGCCTAATTACAGATATTTCAACAGTATTGTCGCCTGTGGGAGGGACAACTCCAGTAAGGTGAACGGTTTCACCGAAACCATAGACTTCTTTATCAAGAGAAATTATCGGACCGCCTTTCAAATCAAGAGGATTAATTATGGAAAAGTTTTTTGTTGCAGTGTTGCCAAGATATACGGATTTGAGAACATAGTTTCCTTCAGTAAAAATATTCTTTGAGATATCAATTTGTAAGAAATACTGGCCAGAGGTTTCAGGGATTGCCGTGAAAACATATCCAATTGAAACCCCACTTGTGGATAATCTTCCGGAATTAGATGAGCCAATGATTTTTAGAGGCGTCCCGTCCTCATGAGAGATGGAGATTTTCACAGGTGAACCAGATAAATAACTTGAACTTCTATAGAGGTCTTTGATAAATCCACTAACAGTGATTTTCTCGCCAAGTTCATAGATATCTTTATCGGTTTTCACAGTTAACGGCATATCCGATATAATAAATTCATCAGGATTTGCAGCCACATGAATAACCATTGAGGCAGATCCTACGTCCTTTGAAACATTAATTTTGTAATCACCCAATCTTTGGGAATTATCTGGAATTTTGAATTTGTATGTAAAAGTGCCATCGCCTAGAATTCTCACACCATCCAGGATTTTAAATCCAGAACCACTTCCCAGAGTATCTTTTAGTGCGGATTGTTTTGTTTGGAGTATTTCCAAATCCAGATAGCCAATCCAAACTTGGTTTAGCCTACCGGAAATTGTTACCTCATCACCCAACCCATAAACAGTTTTGTCAGTCCAGAGCGAAATTGGCACATCTTCTTTAACATCTTCAAGCACTTCAAAAGTTGTCCGTACAGATTTGTCAGAATATTCACCATGTACATCATAGATTCCATATACAGGTTTCACAGTTGTCAAAAACAAACTGGTTGAAAATTTATCTTTAGTAGGATACAAATTGCCACTTAGGATAACTTTATCTTGAGGATCTTTTATTGTTAATTTCATACCCTCAAACGGAATTATTTCTGAGGCAAACCCGGTAATTGAAACCAGCTGCCCTGGAATGTATTGTGATTTATCAGTTATGATACTTAGAGAAGAATCCTCTTTTGTTTTTTGCTCAAGCAATTCAGAACCTACAGAAAAGTCAGTGATTGCAGTTACACCAGCATAAGAAACCAATATAGTGTATTGACCCTCTTTGATTCCCAGAACCTGATGTAAGTTGAGTGTTGTTTTGTAATTAAGATTAAGATCAGGATACAAATTTATTGATTGGAAATAGTTTGGACCAGAAATATCCACTTTGATTGGTTGTGACTGGAAGAATGGCTTTACAATAAAAACTTCTTCAGAAACATTTCCCCTAATTGTCACAGTTTGACCAAACAAATATGATGACTTGTCTGTGGATACGGAAATGGTGACTTCTTTAGATGTTTTTTCCTCTACAAGTTTTCCATTTGATGAACCCGCAGTGGACGTTACAAACTTCCAATCACTTGAGAGGTCTAGATCAAAACCATCATAGACTCTCTGCCAAGATTTAAAATCATTTTGAATATCAGCAATTAATGGAGTTTTATCAATTACAATTTCATTTTTGTCTCTTAGTTCAACTGATTCATTTGAATCAGTAAACCAAACACTTTGGTAAGAATATGTCAAGAATTGTCCAGGTTTGATTATGGTGCCATCAGGTATTGTCATAGTTTTTTTAAGGACAGTAGTGGATGCAATTTTCCACCCACCTAAATCAACATCGGAGTTTGTGGGGTTGTAAAGCTCTACCCATTCTGATACGGATGTTGCATCATTTCCAGGAGGGTTTACATCAACCTCATTTATCACCACATGATCAGAGTTTGTTTGAGCATATGCTGGAACTATAAGTCCGGCAAGTACGATTAAAGATAATACTAAAGATAGATTACAGTTCATTGTTGTTTTTCCTAATTTGATTGAATATAGGACTCTTTTTAGAATGGAATTGAGGAAAAGTTGAGCTTGTTGTTAAAGTTGATCTCAGATAGAGGAGTTCATTGAACGATTTCACAATTATTTTACAATTTTTTGCTATTTAGGAAATACGTAGGAATTATCCTTTAGAATAGTCACAGTTAGGGCATTTTTTATTAAAAACTCGTGAACCGCATTCCATACAAATTCCCTCGCCCACATCTTTTTGAATTAATTGTTTTCTTTTTCCCACATACACTTTGATTCCAAAATACATCATAATTACAATAATAACAGCATACATTGGTGCCATAAAGGGAATCAAACCTATCATGAATAGTAAAAGTCCTGCAATAAGCAAAATATCACGTCTTTCAAATTTCAATAAAATCAACATCTCAACGAATTCATAAAAAGATGCCGGAGCTCAGAGCCATTTAGTTTACTTCATTTCAAAGTCAATTCTCTAACTCTTCCTCATTGCTCGGCAAGAAAACTGGGCATTGATTTGATAATAAGATAATGGTATGGTGGGATCGGAGAGATTTGAACACTCGACCTCTGCGTCCCAAACGCAGAATCATACCAAGCTAGACCACGATCCCAGTAAATTTTGAAAATAGCCCAATTTAAGCTTCACATATAGTAAATTTAATGTAAAAAAAATTTCAAAATTTAACAAAGCCAGACATGTTGGAATAATTTTTTGAAAAAAATTAGAAAAGAATTGTAATTCAATGGAGATAATCATTTTAAAGGTAATCTAATGAAGAAAAATGTGCAACTAGAAGAATACATCAAAGCAGGAAAAATTGCTGCAGAAGTAAGAGAGATGGTTAGGATAAAAGATTGGATTGGAAAATCAGTTTATGATATTTGTGAAGAAGTTGAAGGAGAAATCAAAAAAAGAGGTGCAAAATGTGCATTTCCAGTAAATGCCAGTATTAATGAAATTGCAGCACACTATACTGCAGAGCCTAACGATCCAATAACAATCAAAGATACCGATATGGTAAAAATTGATCTGGGCGCTCAAATTAACGGATACATTGCAGATACTGCAGTAACTGTTTGCTATGATGCACAGTTTGACGGGCTAGTTCAAGCTGCAGAAGAGGCATTAGGAAATGCAATGTCCATGATAAAAGCAGGAGTGAAAGTAAGCGATATTGGACGTACAATTGAAACTACAATAAAGCAAAGAGGATACAAACCAATTGCAAATCTTAGCGGACATTCATTAGACCAATACACCATCCATGCAGGAAAATCCATTCCAAATATTTGGTCAATTGGAGGATTTTCACTTTCTGAAAATTCTGCATATGCGTGTGAGCCATTTGTCACCACAGAACAAGGAGGAGGATTTGTTAGAAATGGGCAAATCAAAAATATTTTTGCAATAAATTCACGAAAGAAAACAAAAGATGCAGAAGCTGACAGACTACTTGATTTTATCTGGGAGAAATTCAACATGTTGCCATTTGCATTGAGATGGATAACAAAAGAATGGGAGGAAAAACAAGCAAAAGCAGCACTAGATCTTTTGATAAAAAAGAAAGCAGTCCAGGCATACCCAGTTCTAATTGAAGTAAATGAACAAAGGGTTGCTCAGGCAGAGCACACATTCATTCCATTAGAAGATGGTGTCACAGTAACTACAAAAGATCCATGAATGAAGTTGAGTGAAGAAGTAAGACCATGTCCCAAATGTAGAGGATTCATGTTCAGAGAGCAAGGAGAGGCAGTATCATGGTTTTGTCCATCATGTAATTTAAAATTTAGAACAGAGTAATTCAGAATTATTGCTCTAGTGTTTCACCAAAAATTTTCTCAATAAAATAAACCCCGTCACAGGAATCACATTTTGAGCGTTCTGAAAACAGGACATCACCTTCAGAAAATTTTCTTTTTCTTTGCATTCCACATTTGGAACATTTTTCAACAGTATAATCCAAAATAGTTTTTTTCTTTGAGAACATTATTGCGGCACCCCAGCAGAATTGCCCACACCAATAATAGCAACGGATTGACCGGAAGTTGTGTTTTCCTGAATCATTTCATAAACTTGAGTACGTACATCATCTGCCTTGTCTGCAATTTCTTTGGTCATCAATGTAATTGCCTCTTTAACTGATTGTTTGACAACTATTGAAAATATAGGAATGTTTTTAGATGTTGCAATTGCTTCGATTTCAAATTTTTCAGTTCCTATCCCACCAATTGCGGCACCGAATCCACGTGCCACAATTGCAGAATCTTCACCTTCCATCTTCAATGCAGCGTCAACCATAATTATTGCATTAATTTCATTTTCAGAAACAATTTTTTCTAAACCGTCAGCAGGCCTGCCTACGGTGGATCCTGGACCTTCAGCTTTTAAAAAGAATAAACTTCTTCCCTCAAATTCAGACTTTGCAAGAACAGTTTGAAACGCAACTGTCTCTTTTTGGTGCTTTAACATCATTTTTCCAACAACCATCGGACCAATTCCATCACCCACAGGTTGTCCTTTTTTAAATACAGGAATCGCTTCTTTCATTGCTTCGGATTGCTCCATTATGAAAGGAAGGATCATCTGCAAGGGCAAAATTAATGGATAGTTGTTTTGTTTTTTTGCAGTTAAGAACATGTGATTGATTATTTTGTAAATCATTTGCAGTGAAGATGCAATTTCAAGCAAAGTCTGAGTTTTGGTCAATTCAATGTCACTCATTTGGGGAGAAAGAGATCTTACGTGTTCTCTAGTATAATCTTCCCGTGACCTGACAATATGCCTGACTTTGTCAACTATACCATTAGGATCCATATCAACGGGCATTATTGTAAAATAATCTATAAAACGGTCAATTTTTTGAATTGGATCATCAACAGGTTTCAAATTTTTCTTCACATAATTGATCAATTCATCTCTAGATTCATTTCTAAAACCATCAAGCTTGGCAATTCCTTTTTTGATTTCACCTGAAGTGACGTAAAGCTGAATTCGTTGTCCATAAAATACAAAAAAGAAAATTGGAAGAATCCAAATCAACATCATTATTGGATTTGTGTCATCACTCATTGCAAAAATCTGATCAAAATCAAAACTTGTAAAATTCACTAAACTAATCGATCGCCAAATCTAAATTAAATCATTCGTCCTAGAAGAAAAAAGCCATCTCAGAAATTAGAAAAAACGGTCACAGAGACTAAAAAATTGGCGAGTGCTTTTATTATAGTTCAAATACAAAAAACCTGAATATGCCACAAACAAAACCAATTGTAAGCGTGGAAAATGTTGTAGCCTCAGCTTCTGTAGATCAGAAAATGGACTTAAATGAGATCACTAAAACATTTCCAGATGTAGAATATCATCCGGATCAATTTCCAGGTCTAGTGTTTAGATTAAAGACACCAAAGACAGCCACATTGATTTTTACTTCAGGTAAAATGGTATGTACGGGCTCCAAATCGGAAGAGATGGCAAGAAAGGCAGTAAAAACAGTTGTGCAAAAACTTCGAAAAGGAGGAATTAAAGTAAAAAAAGATGCCACAGTACAAATTCAAAATATCGTGGCATCAATTAATCTAGGCGGAAAAATTCATCTGGAACAAGCAGCTAGAACATTGCCTAGAAGCATGTACGAGCCAGAACAATTCCCAGGACTTATCCACAGAATGCTAGATCCAAAAACAGTGATTTTGTTATTTTCATCAGGAAAACTTGTCTGTACAGGAGCAAAACAAGAGCCTGATGTTTACAGATCTGTTAACAACTTGCACGCATTACTAGAAGAAAAAGACCTAATGATTTATGATTAATCATAAATCAAATCTATTTTCATTAATTTCTACAATTTGCTAATAAACATAGTTATTATGACATATCAATTTAGAAACACTGATCAATCTATTCTGAAAAAAGAATTCCCAAAAAACATACTTTGGAAATAGGAATAAAGTGATAGTTTTGATTCTCTTTCAGAAATTAAAGAGTTATTTTATTGGACTACCCAATGGAACATCTTCATTAACGGTCAACCAGTATGGTTTGTCATCAACATCAGCTGCTAACAACATTGCATTTGATTCAACACCGGCCATTTTTTTTGGTTCCAAATTTGCAATTACAATTACTGTCTTTCCCACAATATCATCGGGGTGATAATATTGTGCACCGCCAATTATTACATCTCGTTTATCATCATTTCCCAAATCAATTTGGCCTTTAATGATTTTGGATTTACCCTCAATAGGTTCAGTTGAAATAATTTTTGCAACTCTAATGTCTAGTTTTGCAAAATCATCATAGGATATATTTGGCATGATGAACCCTAAGTCTCCCAGTTAAAATAAATTTGCATTTACTGTAACTCCTTTTTGTCTATTCCACTAGTTTCAATTTCATATCTTAGCGCAGCAGGAAGTTCCATGTACTTTTTGTTAACCAGTTCAATGATTTGATCGTCAGGAACATTTATTTTTTTTAACAATTTGCCACGCTGATGTGCATAAGCATTCTTCCAAAAACCAGCACCATCCAACGTTCCAATTTTTGGCATGTATTTCGAAGGTTTCATTTTTTTTCAAATTTTAAGTGACTGTGACGGAAGAATGGCAAACGCCATTGGAACTGGAGTTACTGTTCCGGATTTTAGGCATGTTGCCCATCACAGTCTGTTTGTAATGCAGTTGAAATCTAATATATGTAATGCGGAAGAAAGGGTTTTGTATATGGCTATAATTGAGGTCGAAGTCGAGATTAATGCTACAGTTGACAAAGTTTGGAACATAGTTTCAGATATTGACAATGAACCAAAATTTTGGAGGGGAACAAAACAAGTCAAGAACTTGTCAAAAGAAAATAACACGGTTAACAGAGAAATAACAATAGCATTCAGGGATCAAAAATGCCTTCAAGAAGTGAAACTTGAACCTAAAAAGAAAATAAAAGCCAAGTTCACAAAAGGTATCATTAATGGTGAAAAAACAATATCAGTTATTCCAAATCAAGAAAAAACTATTCTCCGAACAGTTTGGGACATAAAATTAACTGGTATGATGGGAATGTTTACAGGAATGATTAAAAATCACATCAAAAATGGAACAGAACAAGCTATGCAGAGTATCAAAGAAGAAATAGAGCGATAAATTCATGGAATTGATTTTAGATATTTTCAATTATTCATTAACTGCAATTTTAATTGGGATTTGTGGTGCATGGATTGTTCTTATCAAATCAATTGTTAATTCATTTAGATTGACACCGTATTTAGATAAATTTGAAAACACATCAGAGTCCAGTCCCAAAGTATCAGTAATTCTTCCAGCAAGAAATGAAGAAGGATTCATCAGTAAATGTTTAGATTCATTAATTGAGCAAGATTATAAAAATTATGAAATTATAGTAATAGATGATTCATCAGAGGACAATACACAAAAAATTATTTTTCAATATGCAGAGAAACATTCCAAAGTAATTCCAGTAATTGCAAGATCCAAGCCAGAAGGATGGATGGGGAAAAATTGGGCATGCATGGAAGGATACAAAAAAGCAACCGGAGAACTGTTACTATTCACTGATGCAGACACAAAGCATTCTAAAAATGTAATATCACTTGCAGTGGGACATTTAATTTCATTTAATTTAGATGCATTGTCTGCAATTCCCAAGATGGTAACATTTGATTTTTGGACAAAAGTTACACTGCCAATGATTTCCACATTTTTGCATAGTAGATTTTCCGCATTGAATGTAAATAATCCTGCAAAAAAAACAGGTTATTTTTTTGGTAGTTTTTTCATTATAAAAAAAGAGACGTATGAAAATGTAGGCATGCATGAAGGAGTTAAACATGAAATCATCGAAGACGGGGCACTGGGTAAAAAAGTCAAAGAAACAGGGCATAAAATGAAGATGGTTAGAGGAGATCATCTAATTGATGCAGTATGGGCAAGGGACAGAACCACTTTATGGAATGCCTTAAAAAGACTAATAATTCCATTATATCTTCAAAGTGGAAAAATCGCGATTGGGATTTTCTTTGCTGTAGTATTTTTATTATTTGTGCCATTTCCAATTTTTGTGTTATCAGCATCCATACCAGTTGAAGAAATGTCTGCAAAAGTACTTTGTATTTCTGCAGCAATTGCATCACTACTAATCTACACAGGAGCAATTATTGAGGCAAAGGTAGGACTACATCTAAGATTAGTTCATGCATTGTTTGCGCCATTGGGAAGTTTAGTAGTAGTCTTAGGATTTCTAAGTGGATTATTACAAGCAAAAAGAAGCGAATCAGTTATGTGGAGAGGTAGAAGTTATTCTATGAAAGACCACACTCAAAGCTCCATCAGTATATAGTAAGCCTTTTAGATGCAAAACAGAAAACCAAGAACTTATGGACAAATCAGGGATTCTTGTAGGAAGTTTAATGGGAACAGTGATTGCATTAGTATTATTTACGGTGTTATTCATTTCACCTCCAGAATCATTAAAACCTGAAATTATAGTGAGCAACGGTCATTCTCCCAGCACCGTTGGTGAAGTAACACCTCTTTATTCAAAAAAATTATCATTAATTGAAATTTTTGAAAAATCAGAGACAGGAGTAGTCAGAGTTAATGTACAAAGAAATGAATCTGCAGACACTGCAAATGGTGTAGGATCAGGATTTGTTTTTGATAAAATGGGACATATTATTACAAATGCACATGTCGTAAATGGTGCAAACAAAATAGTAATTACATTTCTTGATGGAAGATCATATAATGCAGAGATTATAGGAGCAGATGAATTTACAGATATTGCAATAGTCAAAGTCAATGCAGATCTGGAACTTTTGCACCCATTGTCACTTGGAGACTCTTCTAATCTGAAAGTGGGAGAACAAATAGCTGCAATAGGAAATCCATTTGGATTATCAGGTTCTATGACATCAGGAATTGTAAGTCAATTAGGACGATTACTGCCATTAGATAATGGGTTTTCCATTCCAGATGTAATTCAAACAGATGCAGCAATTAATCCAGGAAATTCTGGTGGGCCATTACTGAATATACGCGGGGAGATAGTTGGAATAAATACAGCCATTCAATCAACCACAGGAGAATTCACAGGAGTGGGGTTTGCAATACCTTCACAGACTATTGCAAAAATTGTGCCTGTTCTTATTGAAAAAGGAGAATACAAACATCCATGGATTGGAATTTCAGGAAGAGACATTGATCCAGACTTGGCAAAAATTTTGAAGTTAAAGGATGCAGTAGGATTCATGGTAGTCACAGTAGTAAAAGATAGTCCCGCATCAAAGGCGGGTTTGATTGGGTCTGATAAAACAATCGAAATAGATGGAACAAATTACGCTGTTGGTGGAGATATCATATTAGCAGTAGATGGGAAAGAGGTTAGAAAAATTGACGATATTTTAATACATCTTCAGAGAGCAAAAAGCATTGGAGATGAAATGGTTTTAGAGATTTTAAGAGATGGTAGAACAACAAATGTAACAATTATTCTTGAAGAAAGACCAAATGAGAATTAACATAATACAAGAATAAATACTTCTAGTCAAGAATGATTCTGTTGAACAAGCTTGTCTTAAACTCTGAGAGTTTAAACAAAGTTTTAGAGAGAAAAGCCATATCTCGTCAAGATATTTCTGAAATTTATCAAAATGCTAAAAATGATCCTACTGAGCTTTTTTCGGCAGCTCAGAATCTAAGAGAACAATTCAAAAAAAATACAGTAACATTTTCTAAAAAAGTATTTTTCAACATTGTTAATCTGTGTAAAGATACTTGTTCTTATTGTACATACAAAGCAGAACCAGATGAAGAGAAACTATCATTAATGTCAAAACAACAAATTCTAGAATTATTACAACTTGCAAAAAAATACAAGTGTGTTGAGACACTTTTTGTTACAGGGGAGCAACCAGAACAAAGATATCAAGAAGCACGTGACTGGCTAAAAAAAAATGGGTTCAAATCAACTGCAGAATATCTAATTCATTCATCAGAAACAGCATTGGAGTTAGGATTGTTCCCACACACGAATGCAGGTAATCTTAATTTTGAGGAGATGAAAGAGTTGAAAAAAACAAATGTGTCAATGGGAATTATGCTTGAAAACATCAGTGAAAGACTAACAGAGAGAGGAATGCCACATAATCTAGCAGCAAGTAAAAGACCAAAGGCAAGATTACAAGCATTATCCAATTCTGGAAAACTAGGCATTCCAATGACCACAGGAATTCTTGTAGGAATAGGAGAAACTATCGAAGAGGTAATTGATTCAATTTTAGCAATTAGGGAACTGCACAAAAAATATGGAAATATTCAAGAGGTAATTTTACAAAACTTTCAACCAAAATCAGATACGGTTATGAAAAATCAACCATCAACTGACGAAAATTATTTCAAGACAATTGTTGCATTATCAAGAATAGTAATGCCTGAGATGAACATACAGATTCCGCCTAATCTATCTCCCAAATCATATCAAAGTTTCTTATCAGTTGGAATAAATGACTGGGGAGGAATATCACCACTTACTCCCGATTTTGTCAATCCTGAATTTGCGTGGCCTGAGATCAATAAAGTCGACAGTGATTCTAAAGATGCAGGGTTTGAATTAAAGTGTAGATTTCCAGTGTATCCAGAATTTTTTTCTTTTGTTAGCAAAGAGTTAAGAGATAAGATGTCAGTAATTGAAAATGAGGAAGGATTGGTAAAAGAGGAGTATTGGAGATGACAATGAACATAGATTCACTCTTAAAAAATGCAGATCCAATAATATCAGGTATTTTAAACAATGCATTATCAGACAAGGAGATTTCAGCTGACGACGGATTAGCATTATACAAAACAACTGGAATTGATTTTCATCTGGTAGGTCTTGTTGCTGATGAAATTAGAAGAAGAAGAGTTGGAGACATAGTCTCATATGTGGTTAATAGAAACATCAATTTTACAAATGTCTGTATTAAACAATGCGGATTTTGTGCATTCAGTAGAGATTTTCGAGAGGAGGAGGGATATTTACTTCCAACTGAAGAAATAGTTAGAAGGGCAAAAGAAGCGCATCAGTTGGGAGCAACTGAAGTCTGCATTCAAGCAGGGCTTCCACCAGATATGAAAGGGGATCTTTATGAGAATATCTGCAGGGAAATCAAAAAAGAGATTCCAAACATACACATTCATGGATTTTCTCCTGAAGAAATTCTTTATGGCGCATCAAGATCCGAAGTTTCAGTAGATGAATTTCTAAAAAGAATGAAAGAGGCAGGAGTAGATACGCTCCCAGGTACGTCAGCTGAGATTCTTGATCAAAAATTAAGAGATGTGATTTCCCCAGGAAGAATAAGTGTAGAAAACTGGGAAAAAGTAATCATCAAAGCTCACAAAATGGGGATTAATACCACATCAACTATGATGTTTGGACATTTAGAAACACTGGAGCAAAGAGTAAACCACATTGCAAAATTAAGAGAGATACAAAAGGAGACAGGCGGGTTTACTGAATTTGTTCCTCTGAATTTTATCCACACAGAAGCGCCAATGTACAAACACCAATTACATGAAGGAATAAGACAGGGCGGAACTGGAAATGATGTTTTACTAACACATGCAGTTGCAAGAATTATGTTGAACAAGTCAATTGACAACATACAGATGTCATGGGTCAAGGAGGGGCAGAAAATGTCGCAGTTATTACTAATGTGGGGCGCAAATGATTTTGGTGGCACGCTCATCAATGAAAGTATTTCAACATCGGCCGGTTCTGAACACGGGCAATTATTAAGACCAAAAGAGATTAGACGGATGGTAAAAGAAATTGGAAGAATACCAGCAGAGAGGAATACTAATTATGAAATTCTAAAAAAGTTTGATACCGGAGATGAGATAGAAGAGGACCTAGATAGAGTCTCAGATACATCTCAATTTGGATCGTATGTAGAATTAATAAAAATTAACAAATTCAAATACAAAAATCCAAGAGAAAAATAAATGTCTGCCTTAGAAAGGGCATTAAATCATTCAAAGAATATTGGAATCGATGAATGCGAAGTAGTTGTTTTGAGAAAAAAGATCACGACTGTAAGAATAACGGATTCAGAAATTACAGAAACCAAACAAAACTTTGATGAGAGTTATGGCATTAGACTGATTCATAATAAAAAAATTGTGTCAATTCAAACAACGAATCAGCATGAAATTAAAGATGCGATCGATGATTCACTTAGGACATTGTCACATCTCAGACCAATGGAATTTTGGAGAGGATTACCATACAAAAAAAAATCAAGACAATTAGACGGCACATATGATGAAAGACTCGAGGATATTCCAGGATCGCATGCAATGGATATCGCTGAATCCATGATAAATACAGCTAATGACGGTAAAATAAGAACGATAACAGGTTCGCTAAATATTGTTACAGATAATTTTGAACTTGAAAACTCTAACGGGTTGAATCTTAAAGAGAAAGCCACATACATTTCAGGGATAATTAATGCAGAGTCAGAACTTGGAGTGATACCAGTGTCTGGAGTAGGGCATGATTGCTGCAGGACATTGTCACATTTTTCAGCAGAAAAAATTGGTAGTGATGCAAAAAAAATGTGTTTGGAATCAATAAATCCACAAAAAATTGATTCTGATACGTATTCAATTATTTTTGAGCCGTACTCAGTAGGTGAAATACTAGCATTTGTAGTAGCACCAAATTTTAATTTTAAGACATTTGTAGAAAAGAAAAGCTGTTTTTCAAGTAATTTTGAAAAAGAGATTGCAGTAGAGCAATTCAGTCTTATGGATGACCCCCATAATGCTCAAGGTATAGGAACAAAATCAATTGATGATGAAGGAATTGAAACTAAAAAACAAAGTCTGATAGATAAGGGGATTTTCAGCAATACATTCTCAAATCTTTTTGATAGTTACAAAGAAGGGGGAAAATCCTCTGGAAATGCTCTACGTACAGGATCACCCATGGGAAAAAGTTCAGAGCCGATTCCAATTTCAGCACCACACAATCTAAAAATTAATTCAGGAAAAAGTTCTCAGGAGGACATGATTAAAGATACTAAACGTGGATTACTAGTTGGAAGATTATGGTACACATATGCAGTAAACCCAATCAAAGGAGATTTTTCATGTACTGCAAGAAGCGGTATAAAAATAATTGAGAATGGAGAGATTAAAAGTCCAGGAAAATCAGTCAGAATAATTCACAACATTGCAATAATGTTAAAAAATATTTCAGAGATTGGAAACAATCAAAGAAACGTCATTCAATGGGCATCGCTTCCATCAATTACACCATCAATAAAGGCAGAGAACATTTCAGTGAAGTCCATCTGAAGAGAAAATTTAGGCATTAATTAAAAAATGTGAAAACCAGATACGCTGCATAACCTACAGCAATACAGACACCCATGAAGCGATTAATTGTTCTAGTTTTCAGGGCAATTAGCAATGAGACACTAAAGATTATCATGATTGCATAATCAATAAAAACATCAGGGGAAACCATCACACCACCAAGTGCTGCACCAACACCCATAATCATCAAAATATTGTAGATGTTACTTCCAATGATATTACCAACGCCGATATCCCCATGTCCTTTTCTTATCGCGATGATTGAAGTAATTAGTTCTGGAAGCGATGTTCCAATTGCAATTACAGTTAGACCAATAATTTTTTCTGACAAGCCAAATTCTTGAGCTAAAATGACAGCATTATCAACTGTAAGAAATGCGCCAACATACAAAAGAATAACACCTAATCCAATTAGCCCAAAAGACTTTAGATAGATGTTATTTTTGCTTTGCTCAATACTTTCTTTATTTTCTTCTCTATGCTTCATTGCGTCCTTGAACGTATAATATCCGAAAATTCCCAATCCTGCAAGTAGTAAAATTCCATCATATGCAGAAAGTTCACCGTCAATTGAAATCAAAACCAATAGAAAAGAAACCCCCAGCATTATTGGAATTTCTTTTCGTAAGACGGATTTACTTACTGCAAGTGGGACAAGGATTGCAGCAATTGCTATGACCATTCCAACATTTGCAATGTTGCTTCCAATTATATTTCCCAAAATTATTGCGCCGTGATCACCAGCTGCTGCAACACTTGCTGCAAGTTCGGGAGTTGAGGTGCCATATGCAACAATAGTCATTCCGATTACTAGATTGCTAATTCTAAATTTTCTTGCAATGGCAACGCCGCCACTTACTAGCCAATTTCCACCAAAACATAGCATAATTAGTCCAACTACAGTCAGCACTACATTGATTGTTACATCCACAGTTGGGTTTCCAAGGATGTTGGGTTTAAAGTCAATGATTTACTACAATTTCACAATTCTAACAAGAAACGTTGTATTTAGTTTACAATTTCACAAGTGTCTTTTGGGATTTATTTTGTAGGTCAGTCCAAAGATCAGGATCAGTGTTTTCCCCTTTTTGTCGGATAAACGCCTCAGTGTTACTCATTATTTGCCCCAATACTTTTTTCGTGATCTCCATGTCTTTTTTTGAGATTTTGTTCAATCCCATGTTTCTAATCTCCAAGATACAGTCAATTATTGGATCTACGAGAACTTTGGATTTTTTAGTCATAAAGATCAAATTGTTTCTTCTATCCTTTGGATCGGATTGTCTTGTAAGATACCCGTCTTTTTCCATTCTGTCTATTATAGGCACAAGTGTTGGCGCCTCAACAAATGCAATGTCTGCCATATGTTTTTGAGTGATTCCTTCCTTTATGGAAAGTACAACAAGTATCTTCCATTTGGCGCCAGCAAGGCCAAAACGTTCTCGTAACTCAACATCAGCTGCCTTTTCCCATGCCTTGGCAGAAGTTTTTAGCATCAATCCTATGCTTTCCTTAAGATCTAGTGTTTTTATTTCAGATTACCTTCCGTTTTCTCTTTTTATCAAGACGCATAATAAATTAATTGGTATTATATTAATTAATTTTTTATCTATTCAAAACATAATCATTAGTATACTAACCTTTATTATTTATAATGTCTTTGTCAAAATAATGAATCCTGTTACTAAGATTGGAAAGAATTCAGGAAAATTATCAAAAATCAATACAGCATCACTTCATTTTCTCATTGTATGCGTCTTGTCAATTTCTCTTATTCAAACCAGTTATGCACAGACTCAAATAGATTCAAAAGAACAGATTACGTTTTCAGATAATTTGCTAAATGATCCTGCTGCACAAGACATCCTGAAAAAAATAGAGCAAACAAAAAAAATGATCGCAGAACTGGAGGAAAAAGAATATGAAAAAAATCAGGCCCAAGAAAATTTAGAAAAAATGCGCGAGATGTCCGTTAAAAGCCTAAACCATAAACTCGATGAATGGGAAAGAATATGGGAGAAACATTCCTCAAGAAATGCCTTTGACAGTTTTGTAAACAAGAAGCCAGAATATGTACAAGGGGTATTCTGGGACCAGTTTGAGTTCAAAGAGAAGAAAATCAACGAGGGAAGGACTGCAATGAACCAAGTATTGACAAATGGTGGAACCATGCAAGAAGCAAAGGAGGCATATCACAAGGCCGCATCTACTAAAAAAATCGAGTTAATAGAAATGAATGCCCAGTTTAACGTAAAACATAATTTAGCATACTATGGACAGCAACAACTATTCAATTCCACAGGGCAGTTTCATCCATCACCTGTATCTGATCAAAGCATTGCACAGTATTATACGGACTACAGATTAGACCCTACCTATCTGCTGGCAAATCCTGATGATGAATATTCAGCAGAATATGGTTCCCAAGAAAACAGTGATGTTGAGTGTAGGCCAGGATATACCTTAGTTCACAGGTTAAATCAGAATGATTACGTCTGTATCGGAGAGTTAACTGCTCAAACATGGGAACGTCATGGAATGGGGGAAATTGTTGATAAAATAGAATTATCAGTGGATGAAAAATCCATGGTACAAAATGTACCTACTAATCCAGGTACAGAATGTGTGGAAGGGTACTCTGTTTTGTACAATATCCCTACATCAGAGTACAGATGTGTCTCTGATTCCACTGCAAAAAAATGGGTAAGAGACGGTACGGGTGAAGTTCATGATCTGTCACAATACATCATAGGAAAAGACAAGTACAAGATAGTATTAGATGAAATCTATGAGATTAATCAAGAAATTTTGAGAATCAATGAAGAACATGATATGAAAATGAAAGAATTAGAGTCAAGATATGATTTGAATATTGAAGACGAGAATTCCATAGCAAAACAGAAAATGCGAAAGATTATCAACGAATACAACACTGATGAAAGTATTACAAAAGATGATGTGACCAAACGTATTTTAGAAATAAGAACTGCAAACGATGTGATTAAAGAAAAACTATTCAAGGAAAAATTAGACACTACAAATATACTCGAATCAGAACTGAGAAAAAAGATATTAAAAGTAGTAAAAGGTTATGAAAACAATCCAGGCATCAATGTAGAATGGGACCATCTCAATGAAACATCAGACATTGTACTTACTGCAAGTAAAGAAAATGTAAGTCTTGTAAAAGCATCGCCATCTGATCAACACGTTGACAAGGTACAGGTGGATAACATCAGTGTAATCAATTCCTTTGGACAAAAATTTGATGAGATTAAATCCAATCAAATTTTGCAAGTAGTAGCAGACATCGCAAACCATGATGATAACAAATACGATTTTGCATACATGGTAGAGATAACAAATGACAGAAATGTTCGGGTTCAACCTGCAAAGTGGGTCACAGGTACGTTAAACCCAGGCCAGGAATTTAATGTGGGATTGTCGTGGATTCCAGAGAAAAGTGGAGAATTTAATGCGGCCATTTATGTAGGCACAGCGATAGATTCTGTTTCACAGATAGCAGATCTTAAAATCAATGTGGTCCCAGAGGGAGACATATCTGATGGCAATTATTGTAAAAACGGACACGAGTTGCTTTTCAAGTATTCGGATAACTCTCCAATCTGTGCAACATATGATACTGCTTCAAAACTAATCAATGCAGGATTGGCATTTGATTAAAGATATTAGATATACTCACCCAGATTCTGCCAGGTTTACATTTTTCATAAGATAAAATAACAATCTAAAATTATAAAAAATTTCAGTATTCACAATATTGGAATAACCTATTTGAAGAAGATCCTCTATCATTCTATAATGATGCTTTTGTGTATAACGTAGGTATTAGTTTAGATGATAATTTCTTCCTAAAGGAAATTCTATAAAATATGAAAATTCCAAACAACTCTGATATTTGAAACCCCACAATGTAAAAATGCAATAGCCATCCATCAAGACTTATCAATTGATGCAATAGATGCACCCATCTGAGGAAATGCTGTTAGAAATGCCACCGGAACCATCAAAAATACAACAATCCAATCAGATGATTCCAATTCCTTTGCGGACAAATTTGTTCAGAGCTTGTTGTGGGCATATTCTCCATATTCTGTATTTTTAGTTCAGAATAAACTGAATTTTCCTGATCAATTGCGAAAATTATTCCACCTAATATCAAAAGAAGAAACACAGACTCATCAATAACTAACAAATCCTGTTTTCCATCTAAATTATTGTTATTTTATTCCACGTAGGTGCAAATTCTAGTTCACTAACTATATCCCCATGCATGTCGTCCGGGGCATATAATTTAGGGATTAGTTTTAGCACTCACGTGAAAATTACGGAATATCAAAAAATGGTAATTTAGGAATTATAAAATGCAAGGTTAACTAGTTAGAATGTGTTACAAATTAGAATTAACTAATGATTTCTAATTTTTCAATACGGGTTATTTTACAATGGTGACTGGTACTTTTGCTTTGTACAAAACAAAGTTAGAAACACTTCCAAAAAATGGTCCTTTTGGAAATCCAATTCCTCTGGAGCCAACAACAATATATTCAATTTTGTTCTTTTTATTGTTAGCAAAACTTGCAAGATCATTTCCGGCGTTGTAACCTGCAATAACTACCCCTTCAAAATCCACTCTTCTAGTCTTGCACTTGTTTTTGGCATATTGCATAATTTCTTTTGCCGCATCTGACCACTTTTCTTCCTTTATTTTTGGATTAGAAAATGTTCTAGGCGAACCTTTAGATATATTGCTATACACACCAACAATTTTGGCATCCGATTGCCTTGCAAATAAAATAGCAGTTCTTAGTGCACGAATAGAGCCATTAGAACCATCTAAGCATACCATGATTCGTTTATCTTTCATAAAGAGTAAAAACCAAGTATAACATAATAAGAATGCGGATTATATGATTCTTGTACCTAATAATGAGTCATGCAATACTTCAAAATAAATAAAAAAAGATATTTCATATTCATGTGTACGAAGTCCTACTGTATGGAAAAATAAGCACATAATTTGGCAAATAATTTACTGTAAAATGAGTGTGTCATATTTTTAATATCCCAATGGAGTTTGACTTCATGTAATTCCACGTATTTTGAAGGCAAAAAGAAGTGTAAATTATAAAAAGGAAAAATATCAGAAGCACTGTTAAGATGGCATGGTAAGAATTGATGAGTGTTTTAAGTGTGGCATAACAGAAAAAGATGCAAAGTTAGTTTATAGCGCAAACAAACCAGTATTATGTGAAAAATGCTCTAAAACATAATTGTCCGAATTATTATTGAAATGATATTAATTTAGGCAAATATGATTATAATTTGTTAGGATTATGAAAGACGTTCATCGTCTGCAGGTAATTTGTTTGCTTCAATTCTCTTATCAAAGAACATACATGCCGTAAGATCCCCACCTACATTTACCATCGTTCTAGTCATATCCAAGATTCTATCCACTCCCAATAGCAGAACAATTCCAATGACTGGAACGCCTGCAGTTAAGAGAATTGAGGATAGAATTACAATGCCTGCACCTGGGGCAGATGGAGCACCAATGGATGCCATAAGGGCAGTTATTGCAATCAAAAGGATGGTGGTAGTCCCCAGTTCGATATTGAAGAGTTGGGCAAGGAAAAATACTGCCACTATCTGATATAACGCAGTGCCGTTCATGTTGATTGTAGCACCAAGTGGGATTACAAATTGTGAAACTGCGGGTTTGACTTTCATCTTCTCTTCGGCAGTCTTTAATGAAATGGGCATCACAGCAGCAGAGCTGGAAGTGGAAAAGGCAAGAAGTAAAGGATCCTTCATCATTTTTAGTGTGGACAGAATTGGTCTACGAGCAAATACTTTGATGATTATTATGTAAACCAACAGCATTATGAAAAGGCCTACTACGACTGTTCCCATGTAGGTTCCAAGTCCCACAAGTGCATCCAGACCTACTTTTGATACAATGTCGGCCATCAGACCAAATGCCGCAAATGGCGCCAGACGCATAGCCCACGAAACCACCTTCATCGTAATTTCCTGTACTGACTCTAACAATTCCATTATGGGTTCGGATTTCTTTTTTGGTAACGATATCATAGCAACTGCAACAAATAGTGCAAAGATAATTATGCTTAGCATTTCTCCGGACATAAAAGACGTCAGAGGATTGCTTGGAATCAGTCCAATGATCTGCTGAGGAATGTCCATAAAATTAAATTCTATATTTTCTACAAGCTGCTCGGTCTCCTCAATTTCTAAACTTTCTAGCATTGAAGCACTATCGATGAAACTCCCAGGCACTATGATTGTAGCTACAAAAACACCAATTCCTAATGCAATAGCAGTAGTCACAACAAAATATAGTGCAACAGAAACACCCATAGTTCGAAGTTGTTCAACACTTCCTGCTGACAAAAGGCCTCTAATTATTGAGGCAAAAATAAGAGGCACTATGATCATCTGAATAATTTTGAGAAATATGTGGGCAGGAATAGAAAGCCAGGTGGTGATAACCCCACTGGTATTTTTTTCAATTATTCCTGTTTCAGGCCCCAGAAATATTCCCAGCAATAATCCTAAAAACAGTCCAACTAAAACCTGTGCCCATAATTTTTTCTTGATTAGATAGGTAACTTGGGGAGTAAGAACCTTGAATGATTTGATCACCATTATACAATATTCTGAATCTTTTACTATTTAGATTTACAAAACGAAAAATCATGAAAAAAGTTTCATAAAGGAGATAATCCTTCAAATAGGGAACATACAAAGAAAACCCTTGGCAACAGGTTCTACTAAAGCAGTTTACGCAGCACTTTTTGGAAATCTAGGAATTGCAGTTACAAAATTCATTGCAGCTGCAATGACTGGTAGTGCTGCTATGTGGGCAGAGTCTTATCACTCTGCTTCAGATACTGTAAATCAGATTCTTTTGTTGGTGGGAATAAAGATCAGTAAAAAACCTGCAACTGATATGCATCAATTTGGTTTTGGCAAATCCCAGTTTTTTTGGTCATTTATTGTAGCTACCATGATATTTGGCATATCAGGAATTTTGTCCTTGGAGCAGGGATTTTCATCCTTGTTAGGAGAAGAGCATCACTTTGAAAATCCTACAATAAATTATACTGTATTGGCAATTGCTTTTGCGTTTGAGGCAAATGCATTAAGAATTGCACTAGTTCAGTTTAAAAAACCAATAATAGAGCGTGGAGAAAAGATAAGACCTTCTACATTATATTCAGAATTTAAAGGGAGTAAAGATACTTCAATTTTGACTGTAGTTGTAGAAGATTCTGCAGCACTTTTAGGAATTGGTGTTGCAGCATTAGGAATACTTCTTACAGACATAACTGGAAATACAGTATATGATGCAATAGGCTCAATTGTAATAGGAGCTATTTTGATGTCGTTTGCTATTTTCTTAGCCAAAGAAAATAGGGGGTTATTAATTGGTGAATCAATCTCACCGTTACAATATCAACAAATAATGTTTAACGTGAACAGCATTCCAGAGGTACACAAAATAGTAACCATGAAAACCATGCATCTTGGCCCTACAACAATATTGGTTGGAATAGAAGTCAACTTAGTTGATGGTTTAGATACTGACAAAATTGAAACAATAACAGATACAATTGAAAGTGAGATAATGCGGGTCATACCTGAATCAAAAAAAGAATACATCTTTGTGGAAATCGAGAAATAATGATTTAATCCAGATTTTGTACTTTAAAATGTCTATGAATGGATTGATTTTGTTAGATGATTTGATTATGTTTATTGTTAATACCCAGCCAAAATTTCAAAGTCATAAAAATTATCACATTAGATTTTTATGCAATATTCCATATCATTTATTACAAAATATCACAATAGCCTTGGATAAGAAATATGGGCACAATTTTTCCACATATGTTAATATTTGAAAATATTATTGTTCAAGTATGATAAATAATATTTTAGTGCCTTATGATTTTACAAATTATGGAGATTTGGCATTTAGAGAAGCAATGGAGATTGCAAAAAAATTTGATTCTAAAGTAACACTGTTGACTGTCATTGGAAGTGATGTAGATACATCCGGTATGTCTTGGTCACGTGCTCAGGAAGCACATGATGAGGCAGAGAACAAAGCAAAGGAAGATTTGAGTAAGATACAAAATTCCAATATTGTAGAAAATGTTGCTATTTCAACGGAAATAGTCCATAACCCATCTACTGCAAGTGGAATCCTTTCCTTTGCTGAAAAAAATAAAATAGATTTGATAATTATGGGTTCTCACGGCAGATCAGGTTTTAAAAAATTAGTTCTTGGAAGTGTTGCATCAGAGGTTGTGACAAAATCTAGTTGCAGAGTTTTGATAGTAAAACCACCCAAAAAAGAAAACGAATGATAAATCCAACGAGAGAATTAGTAAAATATATTTTTGAACGAACAATCTAAAAGCCATGTCAAAAAAAGGAGACAAGATTTATCCAATAGGTTATTCTCCACCTCATGGCACTCTAGAGGATTCAGACACACGCAATGATTTACTCAAAATCATACTTGGCGATCACTCAAAGGAGAAGATTGAAAATCTAAATACTGACATCTTTGAGGTTATGTCAAAAAGGAGATCAACTAGAAAATTTGATTCTAAAAATATCGAAGAATGGAAAGTTGAAAAAATTCTAGCTGCCGCAGATACTGCACCTACTGCTGGAAATTTTCAAGGCTTTGAAATATTCTATGTGAAAGATACAAAAATGAAAGAAAAACTAGTAAAGGCTGCCAATAACCAGCCATATGTCAACGCGCCACTAGTTTTAGTTTATTGTAAAAATCCCTCCAGAGTTAAACTAGATTTTCCTAAAAAAACACTAACAGAATTTGCAATCCAAGATGCCACTCTTGCTGCAGCATATTCACAATTAGCAGCTACTGCTTTAGGTCTGAGTTCTATTTGGATTGGAATGATTGACAAAGAAAAAGTATCAAAGATAATAGACACAAAATTAATTCCATCATCTATTCTTTGCATTGGTTACCCTACACAACAAAAGCACCCAAAACCAAGAAGAAACCTCAAAGATCTTATTCACGTATTGGAAAATAAAACTGCTAAAAAATAATCATATCTTATCAAAATATCATCCACTGTGACTAGTTTTAGCTTGATTTTGATTTGTTGAGAAAAATCAATAATACTGTATAATATAATCGTGATAAAACATCTGCTTACTCCCTTCAAAATAGAGACCCGTATTTGAATTTGTTTTGCTTATGGACATAATTCTCAAGCCATCAAAAGTAATTAGTAATTCAATTCAAGGTACAAAATGGGAATCAATTTAGTTTTACATATCATTTTGAACTTAATAGTGCTGCCCAAGAAGAGTTTCACGAAGATCCTCAAATCCATCCCCCAGGCATATATACAGGATAGGCATGACTAAAAAAAGATCTTGTGTTGGATGTTGTAAAGAAGTACAACTTTAATGAGACTCGAAATGTTTCCACTTATAACATCGCATCACTTTCTGATTCAATATTTTTTGATTGCTTTTTTTATTATGATGGAAGAAAGTACATGTTAAGGCCTAGAGTTTCAACTGCAAATGCATGATGGCAATTGTATCTTATTATTATAAAAATTCAAGTTAATTTTAAAAATTATTTACGGGTTCAAAATAAAATGCTAGTCTTGAAAATATTCACAGTTAGACGTCTTTCGGGGAATCAAGTAGAGAATGCACGTAATCGATGATTTTGAAATAGTCTGCCCTAGACTCCGTACTTATCATAAACAGATCGTTAGAATTAATTGGAATACTAATCATTGTAACTTTTTCAAATTCTGTAACAGATGATGTTTCATGTCCAATCTTATATGCCAAATTTGTATAGAGATCTCTTTTTTGTAATGCATAATGAATTGACATTTTAACCTCATCGTCAGTAAGCATTCCCTCAACGTTTTCATTGTGCCCTCCAGTTACAAGCTCGCCCTTGCTATTAGCAACACCTGTAAATCTAACTTGAGAATCAAAAGCAAGAACTTTTTTTGATAATTCATCATAATTTATGGTCAATATTTATCTCCACAAACAAAACATTTTTAGCAATATTTCAGCGTTTTCATTCAAATTAAAATTATATTGAAAGGCGGCAAGTAACTAAAGTACCTTTTTAAACATCAGATCAAAATTAAAAATTATGAAAAAAGTTGAAGCTATTGTTCAAAGTGAAGTTTCAAAACAAGTAGTCAACGTAAACAGAGAAATAGGAATTGATGGGGCAACATTAATTTAATCTTTAGGGCAAGGTGAGGGAGAACGTCCGGAAATAGGAGGGCAACAAAAGGAAGTGAGATTTTCACACCTCAATTCAATGATAAATATAAAATTGTAGCAATAGTTGCAGATTCAAAAGAAGATGAAGTTATAGAAATTATCAAGGAGAATGAAAGAGTTGGAAAAATTTTCGTATCTCAGATTTTGCGTGCAGTGGATATTTCAACAGGTGATGAAGGAGAATCTACAATTTAGAACTACCATGAATTTGCGCAAAAGTAAATTATTTCACAGAGAAAAGATACAGCCATTACAGCGTAAGGATTATCTTAAAGTTGCAGCAATGTGTGAGTTATCATAGTACCGCTGCTTGTTGGTTTAGCTTTATGAAGATCTCGAAAATATCTATTGCAAAATTAATTCTTGCAGCAGTTGGTATGACTTTGGTAGAGCTGGCCTTATTTGGACCTTACATCTAAAAGTCACCAAAAGTATTTTCATAAACAATTGTAGGGTTTTTCAATTGTTTTTCTAAATTTGGAAGAGATTTTACAATGCAGTAATTTACAAAATCATTAAAAGATTTTATTCTATAATCATCTCTGAGTTTTTCTTTGTTTGCTTCATAAACTGTTTGTATTTTATTTAAAGTGAATTTCTGTAACGGGACAAATCTACTTCGTTTAGGCAAATGGTATGGATTCTATTTTTTCTTCTGTAAGAGTTTCTAAATCTTGTTTTGCATCGAGTGTTTCCATATCCACAACTTCTTCCATTTCTGAAACAAAGATTCCCCCCCATGAACAGATGAAAGACCAGAATTTTTGGAAATCATTTCGACAACTTTTCTTGCATCCTTGTCATACACAACAATCTCAATTTTTGCCAGCAGTATTGATTTCATTCCAGTAGAACCGATGCGAGAACCTTTTGCCTCATCATAGATATCACTGTCATCTAAATTTCGTTTGTTAATAACATATGTACCTAAGACATTGAGATTTGTCTTAATTGTGGTAAAAGTTTTTCTCTTAATTATCGCTTCTATTTTTTTCACAGATGATTTCAAAAAAAGAGGTTATTTATGAGAAATGGTGGTCATCATGACCAAAAACTAGATCGTATTTGAATCAAGGACTGATAGGCAGAATAAGGTGTAAAAAAATCAGCTAGAAAGACAAGCAAAGCTCAAATCAAAGACTAATAAGGTAATGTACCGTACAATACGGTATGATGCGAGCAAGACTAACATATGTGCCACTGGAAGTGGCAGACCAATTTGGAGATTTTATCATACAGAGAGAAGAGCAAGTTCTGGATGCAGTGAAAGCAAGGACACGAGATTTCAGTACATTGTCTTTGATAAAACTACTATACCAACTAAGAGGAAACCCTATGACATTTTCTGATTTGTATTCAAAATCAAAAATCAGGATGAAAAAGTCATTTCTAAATTATCTACATCTATGTGTAGATTATAACTTCATCAAAAAAGAAGCAGTTGGTTAAAACATGATCT
>JAOTSS010000055.1 GCA_029864805.1 Candidatus Nitrosopumilus sp.
TGTTCGTTGTCGACTCCGTGAGTATGTGACATGACGATGTGGGTGTCATCTCCACAATATCCTATGTAATAATCAATGAGTAAATCTTTTGATTTTTCGACGGTATCTCTAATTGCTTTGATTAGTCCGTCACTGGGTTTTGTGTGGCCTCCTATTCCGCCAACATCTGCCTTGATAACTGAAACTGTAACCTTCATGGATATGGGTCTACGTCTCTTTGATTTATGTGTACTTTTTTTCTTAATTATTATAAATTCAATTGAATTTTTAATCTTTTTTTGATGAATTAATTAAATAATGACAGCACTCTAAAATTTATGATGTCAAATATTCAAAATATGAGAATTTTACTAATTGGTGAGAATCCTATTCTTGTAAATGCATTTACAAAATTTTTGTGAATAAAGGGATTCTTTGTAACTACTGAATCTTCACTCAAGGCTAGTTTAAGACGCTTGAAAAAAGAACTGTATGATGTAGTTTTTGTTGATGCTCCTTTGGAAGATTACGATGAAGTACAAATTTTGCTTCATCTTAAAGAAAATAAAATATTCCAAAAGACAAATGTTCTACTATTTTCATATCTTGATTTTGATAGTGCTGAACTAAACAAATGGAAAAATCATGGATTATACTCCTATCTGAAAAAACCAGTCAAACGTAATGTCATAATCAAAACCCTCGATGATTTACGCTTCAAAACATCCTCTGAAATCTCTAAATTAAAAAAAGAAATTGAGTATGTTGAGGAATTAACTGTATAGGAATTTTTTCCAATATAGTATCTGCAATTTATAAAAAAACTTCTGATAACGAAGAAATCTGGTAATAAATCTAAAAACCCCTATATGCACAAAAATCCTAAAACTCATTCCTATATTCCAGTAAAAATAATGTTCAATTAGAAATGACAAATTACTTGTGTCATTTTTTATGTGGTTCATATTCTTGAATGTATTTTCTTAAACAAGTTTTTCTATATCTTTTTTGAAATTACTTTTCTACGTTTCTATTTTTTTATATTCTAAAAATTATTGAAAAAAGCAGATTTTTTTAAAAAATTCATAACAGTAATAAATGCCCTCAGATACGCACTTGATATGGCAGATAAACCACACTTGAACCTGATTGTAACAGGTCATATTGATAATGGAAAATCAACAACAATGGGTCATTTCTTGATGGATCTTGGTGTTGTAGATGAAAGAACCATTGCAGCACACGGAGCTGAATCCGAGAAGACCGGAAAAGGTGATACTTTCAAGTATGCATGGGTAATGGATAATATTAAAGATGAAAGAGAAAGAGGAATTACAATCGATCTTGCTTTCCAAAAATTTGAGTCTCCAAAGTACTTCTTTACTTTAATTGATGCACCTGGTCACAGGGACTTTATTAAAAACATGATTACAGGCGCTTCTGAGGCAGATGCCGCCATCTTAGTACTTTCAGCAAAAGAAGGTGAAACTGATACTGCAATTGCAGCAGGTGGTCAAGCAAGAGAACATGCATTCTTGCTTAAAACACTTGGTGTAAGCCAATTAATTGTTGCAATCAACAAAATGGATGCAGTAGAGTATAAAGAAGACGCATTTAATGCAGCCAAAGAGAAAGGCGAAAAGTTAGTAAGATCTGTAGGTTACAAACTAGAAAGTGTACCATTCATTCCAGTTTCTGGATGGAAAGGTGACAACTTGGTTAAAAAATCTGAGAATATGGGTTGGTACAAAGGTAAAACTTTACTTGAAGCCTTTGATGACTTTACCGTTGCTGAGAAACCAGTTGGAAAACCACTACGTGTACCAATTCAAGATGTTTACACCATTACTGGTGTAGGAACTGTCCCAGTAGGTAGAGTTGAAACAGGTATTATGAAAGCAGGACAAAAAATCATTGTTATGCCTTCTGGTGCTCAAGGTGAAATCAAATCTATTGAGACTCATCACACAGAAATGCCGTCCGCAGAAGCAGGTGACAACATCGGTTTCAACCTTAGAGGTATTGAAAAGAAAGATATCAAGAGAGGTGATGTATTAGGTACTCCTGATGCACCACCAATGGTTGCAAAAGAATTCAAAGCACAAATTATTGTTATTCACCACCCAACAGCAATTGCTCCTGGTTATACGCCAGTAATGCACGCACATACAGCACAAGTTGCTGCTACTGTAACTGAGTTTCTTCAAAAGATAAACCCTGCATCTGGTGCAGTCGAGGAAGAAAATCCAAAATTCCTTAAAGTTGGTGATTCTGCAATTGTTAAAATCAGACCTGTAAGACCAACCTGCATTGAAACATTCCAAGAATTCCCTGAAATGGGTAGATTCGCTCTTAGAGATATGGGTGCAACTATTGCAGCTGGAATTGTTAAGGAAATTACCGAAGAGTACAAACCATAGGCGGATTTTTTATGACTCAAACCGCCCGTGTTAAACTCACCTCAACTAGTCTACCTAAATTAGATGGAGTTTGTGGTGAAATCATGGGTATCGGTAAAAAAACCGGTGTCAAAGTTAAAGGTCCAACCCCTCTACCTGTTAAAAGATTACACGTTGCTACTAGAAAATCACCTTGTGGAAGCGGTACTGAAACTTATGAAAAATGGGAAATGAAAATGCATCGCAGAATTATCAATATCAACGCCGATGATAAAGCTATAAGGCAGCTAATGAGATTAAAGATTCCTGATGATGTATACATTGAGTTATCTTTGACATAATCTGGTAACCTTAAATTATAGAAATTTTGATGATAAATATGGTTGAAGAAAACTTTGATGAGGAAGTAGAAGAAACTCCTATTGAGACGTTTGAAGTAAACTATTCTTGTTTACGTTGTGGAACTACAGTTTCAAATACTGAGTTATCAAGATTGCCAGAAATCAAATGCATTTGTGGATTCAGAGTGTTTACTAAAGTAAGACCACCAGTGGTTAAAACCGTCAAAGCAATCTAATCTATTTGTCTTTTTTGTAACTGTGTTTTCTTTGTAAATGCGTTCTCATATCTTCCATATTTGAGAAAAATTTGTTACATTCTTTACAATCATACTGTAAATCTTTTCCATGAATAATTTGTTTGTGATTCATTAATTCTTCTTCTTTTGAAAATTTTTTATTACATCCATCACATTTGATTTTTTTTAAAAATCCCACTTTTATCCAAACTCTGCCTTCTTTTCATCCCAGCATCTTCTACATAACTGTCCTTCAATTTTCCAATGTCCTTTTGGATTGTATCTGATCAAACCCATTTTTCCAGCACATAATGAACAGAAATTTTTCTTTTGTCCATGACTTTCTTCTTTTTTATCAAAACATTTCTTACATAACAAACCTTCCATATCCCATTGCCATCTTGGCTCCCACAAATCTGTGATTTTTTGAGTTTCCCCACATTTTATACATGGTTGTCTTACCTTTCCCTCATAGTACTCCTTTGATTTTTCAAAATGACAATCTCCGCATAGTACTCCTTTGATATTCCACTCTCTTTTCGGTTTGTGCTTATGTGACAACTCTTTGTTGCAAATTGCACAGTACGACGGTTTTTTACTAAATAGCCCCATCTTGATTCTTTTGATATGGCTTATTCTATAAATGTAAACAAAATAAAAATAACAAAAAATTGTTTATTAGCTTAAGATTTTCTCAAGAGCCTGACTTGCATTAAGCATGCCGTTTCTCTTGGCAAATTCTTCAATCATTTTGTATTGTTTTTCTGTAAAACATACTGGCATTGAACGTCTTTCCATAAATGGATGATGTATTTTTTACTAATATCTTTTTCTCTCGGAAGATATTTCAAACCATTTTTTGTATGTTGAATGTGGTGAAGAAACGACAGATTCTAGTTATTGGTCATAATACAAATGGATGTACTCCTGAGCATGAAAAAGCTGCATATGCTGTTGGGATGGAAATTGCAAAATCTGACTCTGTATTGATTTGTGGGGGATTGGGTGGGGTGATGACTGCAGCATCTCATGGGGCTCATGATGGAGGGGGTTTGACTATTGGAATAATCCCACAAAATGATCCCTCTATGGCAAACGAATTTTGTGATATTGTTATTCCTACAGGAATGGGCCTTGTGCGTGATTTTCTTAATGCATTAAGTGCAGATGGTGTAATAATTATCGGTGGAGGTTCTGGAACTTTATCTGAAACTACTGCAGCATACATGTACAAAAAGCCAATGGTTGCAATTAGAAACATGGGTGGCCCTGTCGCATCTTTTATTGATGGTTTTATTGATCAGAGAGAAAATGTTAAGATAATTGGAGTTGATACTCCTCAAGAAGCTGTTAAGAAGATCTTAGAATTAATTACTGCATAGATAATAGCAATGGATCTGGTTTGTAAAACTCTCCATACTCTGCAGCAAGTTTGTTTAATTCATCAATAATGTTTTTTATTCCTACTTCTTTTGCAGTTTCAAACAATGGTTTTTTTAGACCTAATCCTAATTGAGATGCCTTTTCGATTTCCTCGATGTCGCTTGCACCATTAGATACAAGCCATGCTGCATTGTTTAGAATATTTGCAACAATTTGAATTGGGTTACATTTTTGTGCTAGTTCCTCTGAAAGTGTGACCCTTTCGTATTTATCATCAGAATATTTGTAAAATCCTTCTCCTGATTTCTGTCCTAATTTTTTCTCATCAAACATTTTTTCGACAAGTGGATGAGGGTTGATCACTTTTTTATCTCGCAGATGCATCTCCACTGTTGCCTTGTGAATTACATCCATTCCAGTAAAATCAGCTAACTCAAAAATTCCCATTGGAAACCCTAATTTGAATTTCACAGCTGAATCTATTTCTTCAAGTGTCGCACCTGTTCGGTCTTTAACGAAACATGCTTCATGAACCATTGGAATGAATAGTCTATTTATGATAAAACCTGGAACATCTTTTCTACATAATACTGCTACTTTGTTTATTGACTTTACATAGTCTTGAGTTAAATCAGTGACTTCTTGAGCTGTTTTCTCTCCAGGAATCACTTCTACTAATTTCATTAGTTGTGGTGGATTGAAAAAATGAATTCCTATGAATTTTTCTGGGCGAGATGTTGTATTTGCAATTTCAGTTATTGGCAATGTACTTGTGTTTGATGCAAATATTACTTGAGGTGCAGATACTTTGTCCAATTCTGCATAAACTGTTTTCTTTAAATCCATTATCTCTGGAACGACTTCGATAACTAATTCAGCGTCTTTCACAGCTTCTCCTAAATCTACTACTGGTTTAATTCTTGCAAAAATTGCATCACCTTCATCTTTTGAAATTTTTTCTTTGGAAACTAATTTGTCTAAACTCCATTTTATTTTCTCCATTGCTTTATCCAAAAATTCTTGTTTAATATCTCTCAAAACTACATTGTATCCTGAAGTTGCAGAAACTTGTGCTATACCATGCCCCATAACCCCAGATCCTAAAACTGTGATATTTTTTATTGTCACAGATTCTGAAAAGTCAGTATCCTTTATAATGTATTTCAAAATTTTATTATTTAATGGGCCTGTTCAAACGTAAGAAAGATGATGAAACTCAAACAAAATGTAATATGTGTGGAACAGAATTACATGATCCTGAACGTTTGAAAAGACATATGAAAAAAGCCCATGGAAATGTACCTGCAAAGAAATTAGATCCAAACTCAGGGGACGGCGGTACGTGGTAACATGGAATTAAGTTCAGGCAAGAAAACTAGTCTAATTTTTGTTGGCGCATTTCTTACAGCGGGGATTGTCTTATCCACTATGGTCTTCCCATTTTGGAACTTGATTCGTGAGGATGTGTTTGAAGAAGTCATAATTTTGACAAATGATGACGGTGTCTGTTATGTTGAAACTTCTGACAGTATTCCTAAAACCATTGAAGATTGTACTCTTAATCCTGGTGATAAAGTCACTATCAAATTTGGTGATGGTCTAGCATGGGCTACTATAGTCTCTCCATAATCGATGATTTAATATTTTGAAAAAATTATTGAAAACTCATGGACTGTGTTTTTTGTAAAATTGTCTCTGGTGAAATTCCTACAAAAATCCTCAAAGAAACTAGTGACTCCATGTCCTTTTTAGATGCATTCCCACTTACAAGGGGCCATGTTTTAGTGATTCCAAAAAACCACCATCAAAAAATTCAAGATATGGATGAAAAAGAAAACTCTGACTTATTTTCTCTTGTACATACAATGATTTCTAAGGTTGACTCTATTACTGGTTCAACTTTACTTGCAGTACATAACGGTAAGGATGCGGGGCAGGAAGTACCACATGTTCATGTACATTTGGTTCCAAGAAGTAGTGATGATTCAGCAGGCGCAATTCATTCAATGTTTAACACTTCGTTGAAATTATCTGATTCTGAAATTAATGAACTTTACACGAAATTAAAAATCTAATAGGGATACAATCTTTCTTTTGAATCTATGTTTTCTACAATGATTGCTTTTGTTGGACATGTCTCAGCTGCATTCATTATTTTGTTTACTCCTGCACCCTTTTGATTAATTACAGACGATTTGGGATTTGACTTTGTTTCTTTGTTAATTTCAAAAACATCTGGTGCAATCATCTCGCAACTACAACATCCAATACACCTACTTTTGTCAACCTCGACAAAAAGATTTGGTTGTTTTTTAGGCTCTTCTGCTTTCTCCTCTTCACCGTTTCTTCCATCTGGCCTGACATGTGCATTATATTCTTCCCAGAATTTTTGTTTATACTCTTTCCAAAAATCGGGATCTCCTTCTTCAAATTCATGAGTGTATTTACTCCAACCCTGTTCAGGAATGCTTCCATCGTCAGGTGCACCCCATTGAGGTTTTTTCTTGTATCTTGATTTGGGATTTGATCTAGTTTCTGTATGTTGCCTATATGATGAACTAGTAGTCTGATTATGATTTTTCTTTAAAAAGTTGTATGCTTCTGTGATTTTCTTAAATTCTGAATCCGTCTTTATGTTTTTATTTTTATCAGGATGTAATTCTAGTGCCAGTTTTCTATATGCTGCCTTGATCTCATCTTGTGATGGATCTTGATTCACATTCAATACTTTGATTGCTTGATATGTGTTCACTAAACATAGAGATTTGCCATATGATAAAAATAGTTGCTCTGGCAAATCAGAATATATTTATTCTAATAAAACTTCTTTTTCTACTTTCCAAACAGGCTCAACAATACACAAAAATCTCAAATCACCAGATCCTGTATTCTTGATGAATTGATTGGAATTTGGGGCAATATACGCCGAATCATCTTTTTGAAGTTGGTATTGTTCATCATTTACAGTGAGAATGACATTGCCTTCTAAAATATAGTAAATTTCTGATGATTTTAGTTTGTGAAAACTAATTGTCTTCTTAATTTCAAAGTGAATTGTGCGATGCTATGATTAATTCCATTAAACATATTGTGTGAATGAATATTGTTTTATTTTTACTTCATCATTTCCTTAAATCTTGTATTTTTTTACTGACATCTCATCTAAATTATTTTTGTTACACTAGATTTAAAATCTGACTCATACCATATAGTTTTGTATGGTGTATTTTTTTTCGATAAAATGTTTATTGCAATATGAGAGAATGGTTTTTTCTTATCAATTGAACCATGAATGTGCAGTACTTTAGCTGGAATGTGTACAATATCTCCCTCATTTAGAGTGATTCTTTCAGTACGTTTTATCTTGAAATTAATTTTTGTTGAGCCATATTTTTTAAAAATCTCAAGACTTCCCTTCCCTTTTACTGCAATTAGCACTTGATTTCCATCATGCTGATGAATTTTTGTTCTAGCGCCTTTTTCAAAATGAACATGATAAATGTCTTGATCTTTAGATTTTATTTTTTCAGATAATACCTTCATCCATGTTTTACCTGTAAACCAATCTGGATTTACCTTACGTTGATCCCCCTTTCCAGAAATGTTTGTTTTTTTCATTCTAAATTCTACTCAAAATCTTTGTTTTCTTTTCTCGGAATTCTTTTTCAGTAAGAATTCCTGCCTTTCGTAGTTCTGCCAGCTTTTCAAGCATGTTCAAATCTTCTCGGGCATTTACACCTAATTTCTTTGCAGATGATAACCCTTCGTTAATTTTTTCTAAACTCTTTTTTTGTAATAATTCACTTTCATTCTTTGCTTTGGTAGTGAGTTCTTTACTTACCTTTGATGCTTGCTTTGCCGTTAACTCTCCTAATTCCACTGCTTCTTCTAGAGCTTCATCTGCTCTTTTGATTCCCTCGTGGATTGCCTCGTCTGCTTTTTTAAGAAATTTATTAATATATCCGCCTTTTTTTGGCATTGTTTTTGGTTTTTTTGGTGTTGCCATAATGATTAGACAATTTCAAATCTATTATTTCTTTCTTAGTAGAATTGGTTTAATAGCCTGATTTTACTAGAGATAGTGATTTTGGAAAATGATGATTATGGTATAAAGACTATTGTAATTAGGAAAAAACTTGAAAAAGAAGAGGCTCTAAAAATTGTAGAGCAAAAAAAGACAGATCCTTTCAAGTCATTGTTGTCAAGACCCAAAAAAGAAGACATCCATCTTGACTCTCTAAAATTATACTATGAGGCTTCATTGATAGTATCTGGAAAATATACTGCAAATTACTTTAGAAAAGCATCTTACACAATAGATGTCGATTCAAATGTACATGGCGTTGTAATAGGTGATGCCATATTTCTAGTTCGCTCAAAATCTGGTTTGGAGAAAGCATTTGTTGGGAAAAAAGGAAAAAACAAAGTTGATTTGAGTTTAGAGGAGCATGTTTTTGTTGAAGAAGAAAATGAACTGACATTTGATCATTATGGACTTGAAGTAGAACTTCCATTCAAAATTGATTCAAAAACTATAGAGAATTATCCGAAAAAAATTTTAGAAAATAATTCATTTATTATTAAAAAACCTGAATTTACCTATGACTCTGCAATTGACAAACTCCAAATTCATTTGAAAAAACCAATGGAACCTGATGTGAGAGATCTCAAAGATGAATTTACTTTGCATGATATTACCGAAGTATACATTCCAATTTTCGAAGCTAGGCTATCTGATCCTAAAAAGCGAGTCGAGATTATCAGAATTGACGCTGTAAGAAATAAGATTCTATAATTTTACTAATTTTCTAAATTCATCGTTGCTGTGAAATTTCTCAAATACTTTTTCTTCTTTTGCCCATGAGCGAATTATTTTTGGACTCTTTGCAATTGCCTGCTTTAGTAGTTCTAGCGATTCTGGATACTTTCCAAGCTCTGCACTGCTTCTTGATTTTGCATAAATTATGTTTACATTGTCTTTATGTTTTGATGAAATTTTGTCAAAAATTTCAATTGCCTTTTCATGTTTGCCTAATTCAGCCAATTCTATTCCTTTATGGAAAAATGCATCCATATGGTTAGGGTTATTTTTATAAACTTTATCAAAACAATTGAATGCTTCTTCATGTTTTTTTATTTTTCCCAGAATGATTCCTTTGTAGAATAATGCATTTGGTTTTCTTGGTTCTATGGTGATTGCTTTATCTAAAACTTGAAGTGCTTCTTCGTATTCCTTTAGTTTGTCTAATAAAACCCCCTTGTTAAAATAAGATGCAGCATGTTTTGAGTTTACCTCTATTGCTTTATCATAACATTCAGCAGCACCTTGAATGTTGCCTAATTCAGCAGATGCTATTCCTTTATTGTTGTATGCTTGAGCATCTTTTGGATTAATGTCAATCAATTTATCAAAACATGTGATTGCATCATTGTATTTTTTTATTTGATTTAGAGCTAAACCCTTGTTGAATAATGCAGATGTATTTTCTGGCTCTTGTTTGAGTACTTTGTTAAATAATGAGATGGCCCCTTTTGGTTGATTTTTCTCCATTAACGACATCGCATTGTATAATAGATCTTCTAGATTCTCTTTTCCGCCAAATAACCTCATAATTTCTACAAAATAACACTGCTAATTATTTTTTTCAATATCTATTAAAACAACAAAAACAATCCAAAATTATACGACGTGAATCATTTTACTGAATACCGCTAACGGTGCATACGGTCGATCCTAGTTTTGGTTTTTACATTCAATTTCAAAATTAATTTCTATATTACAAAGATATGCTTAATTTGAATTAGAAAATAACTGAATCATGTCTAGTTTTGAATTATCATATCTTGCAGACAAAATTCATGTGCACAGATGGCCCAAAGATTCACCTGATTGGGATGAATCAACTATAGAACAGTTGGATAAAACGATTAACAAAAATCCTGAAAAAAAGCAAATCATAGTTAGAGATGATATAATTCAAGTTGAAAACATCAAATTTTATTCAATTAAAAAAGTTGGAGTAACTGTACCTCTTTTCAAAGACGAATGCACCATGATATTTGAAGCAAAATTTGGAGAATTATTTGCACACATTCACATTACTATCAAGAAAGAAAACTATCTTGAGATTTTTAACCAATTAATTTCTTGGAGAAAAAAGTTCTTTCCCTCTAGTGAAGATAGTCGGTAGTTGCTAAAATCATCTTTTTGATGTCTGTTTTTGAATGGGCGTAAGATATTGCACCAAGTTTTCCAGGTAAAAAGAAGATTCCATCATGTGCTATCATCTTAAAATGATAATCACACAATGCTCTAGTATCGCATTTTGATGCTTGAGCAGCATTGGTGATTTCAGATATTCCATTATTCACAAAATGAGTCATAAACAAAGAACCCTTGCCTGTTAGAACCACTTTACCATCAAAGACTTTGGTTAGTTCTTCTCTTGCATAATCTCCCAAGGAATTAATGGAGGAATGAATAGTTTTGTTATTTTTTAAAACTGATAGTGTTGCAAATCCTGTAGTCATTGATGCGGGGTTTGCAGAAAATGTACCTCCTCCAACATAACTGCGTTCTGATTTTTTCTTTTCAGTGGTATCTGCGTATTCCATAATTTCCTTTTTTCCACACATCACACCAATTGCCATTCCACCACCAACAATTTTTCCCAAAGTTACAATGTCCGGATCCAATTTCATCGTAGGATATAGACATCCAAATCTAAATCTAAAACCTGTAACTATCTCATCTAAAATAAACAATGAATTATTTTTTTTGCAAAACTCTTGAATTCCTTTTAGATAATCTGGTTCCGCTGGAATGCATCCACCACCACCTAACATTGGTTCAATAATTACTCCAGCTAAATCCCCAGAATGTTTTTTCAAAATAGAAAATGATGTTTCTAAATCATTGTATGGAATTGAAACAATTTTTTCTTCATTTACAATACCTGAGCTCTCTGATTCTGTAAATGGCCAGTTTACTGATTTTAGTAAATCAGAAGTATATCCATGCCATCCGCCATCAATTTTCGCAATTATTTTTTTTCCAGTTACTGAGCGAGCTAGTCTTACTGCATACATTGTAGCTTCTGTACCTGATGCGACGTAACGAATTTTCTCAGCTACTGGAACTGTTTTTGCAATTAATTCTGATAATAAAATAGTCTGCTCATTGACTGTACCATACATCCAACTTTTCTCAATCTGTTTTTTCAGAGACTCTTTGACATTTTTTTGTCCATGTCCTAAGATGAGACTCCAATGCCCCATCCAGTAATCTGTGTATTTATTGTCATCAACATCTACAAGATTTTTACCTGCTGATTTTTTTACAACAAATGGATATGGTTCATAAAATCTTATGTTATGACTTACACCATTTATGTGAAGTTTGGCAGACTTGCCAAATACTTTTGCAGATCGTGGTGTTTTATTTTTGTACTCTTTTGTATAATTCAAAACCAAATTCACCAATTATTACTGTCATTTTAACCCTCAAAAAGTGGTCTTAATTAGATCTGTTTTACAAGTAAACATGTTTGAGGTGTGTAGTCAAAAATAAAACATGTAATTTTTTCAAAAAAAGCCACCGATCAGGCACAATTTCACGTATGGTTTATATGGATTCTGTATACTTCACCTTCTGCATACGTAACGCAATAGGCGGCGCTTGTGATGAAGTTTGGCAATATGCCATTTTGTGATTCATGGGCCTCCAGTTACGCATACAAAAATGAGGATTTGATTGAAAGATCAATATCTGAGATGTGAAGATTATGTGCATCCGTCAATTCCAATTAAAGTACAAATGTACTTCAATAATCAAAATTAAAAATTCAGAATCCGGTTGATCCTGCCG
>JAOTSS010000018.1 GCA_029864805.1 Candidatus Nitrosopumilus sp.
TTTGTGGTGGGCCTGAATTTAGTTTAAAGAAGTTGCAGAAAGTTGGATTTACTGGGATTTTAGTTGGCACGATTCAGTTGGCAATAGTATTTTCATTAGGATATGTGGTGGCCATGGCATTTGATTGGACTCATCTTGAAGCGCTTTTCTTGGGAAGCATTCTGTCAATTACAAGTACTGCCATATCATTGTGTTTTCTCAGAGATCTTAAACTGGTAAATACAGCAGAATGGAATACCGTTGTAATAATTCTCATCATAGAGGATCTTGCAGCAGTTCTACTGTTGACTATCCTTGGTGATGCAATCAAAGGGGATGGTTTTGCCCTGACTGATTTTGGAATAATCATACTTCAGAGTATCGTATTTTTTGTGATAACTTTTGGAGTGGGAATAAAGATCATCCCCAAACTTTTAGAGCATGTCAGCAAAATCAAGATGGAGGAGGCCTATTCATTTCCTCTCTTGCGCTCGTATTTGGACTATCTGTTCTTGCTCACTTTTTGAATCTCAGTAGTGCTGTAGGTGCATTTTTGATGGGAATGATCATTGCATCCACAAAATATTCTGAACCCATAATCTCCAAAGTTCTTCCTCTGCGAGATTTTTTCCTGATAATGTTTTTTGTGTCCATAGGAATGCTTGTAAATATTGCATTGATACCTGAGGCAATCTGGATCACGATTCCAATTGTGATTGTAGCCATTGTTGGAAAATTCATCGGAAACATGTTTGCAGCATCGTTTGCGGGAAATACCCTTGTGAGTGCATCCACAATCGGGGTAGTGATGATACCGATTGGAGAGTTTTCATTCATCATAGCGAAACTTGGTGCCGACAGTGGAAGTATCAGAGATTCAATTTTTCCAGTAACGATATTGGTAGCCATAATTACAATGCTGATGATGCCACTTATTTTAAGAGCAATACCAACAAAGGCAGATCCCAAATCCATTATACCATCTAAACTACTCAACACCATATTTTATGCGGGAATGCTACTAAGGGGAAAACCTGCTGATCAGAAATCCAATTCGGATCAAATTTCGGGTGTTAAAAAATATGCCCCACTAATCTTGGTCCATATCGTTGTAATAGTCACTATACTAGCTGCAATGAATTATTTTTCACCATCAATTATCTCGTTGATGAATGAATTGGAAATACCTTTCTTGATAGATCCAGAAATATTCCTTGTAATTCTGACTATAATCATCTTAACATATCCAATATTTTCATTCTTTGGCAGAACAGAAAAGATAATTTCAGACATTTGTAATACCATTACAATTAACTTTAATTCCAAGCAGAAAAAACAGGTTGACCGACCATTGTATAAAGTGATTCGAAATTCACTGTTCATGGGTTTGATGTTGTTATTGGTATCTATCTTCATCAGCTTTGTTGAATTTGAAGACAGTACAATCATAATCATAATTTCGATTGTGGCGTTGATCATAACTTTGCCACTTATTTTAGATACCATTTTAGCAATTAAAAGACTAACTCAAACTCATTTGTTTGATAGTTGGATGTCATCTGGAAAGGAAGAATGATTAAATCACGTGGGCTGTTAACACTATCAGTAGTAAAAGATGAATCTAAAGTAAGTGAAAAAACATTATCCTGGGGGAATTTTTCATCATTAGTTACTTTTATCAAGCATCTAACAATCCTCTACAATCTTAGGTGTAATCATGATACTTTCTTTAGGATTGAATCTTTTGTTTCAATGCAATACGAGTAAAAACAATTCCAATTATTGCTCCAAGAACAATCCATAGGAATTTCTTTTTGATCAGATCGACTGTAGACATTTTAGAACATGGATTTATCATAATTTAATCAGATTTAGATATACTAGTTTTTGTCCTGGTCAATTTTCGTCTGATAACTATGATGGTAGGAATTCCAAGTATTGCAATTAGGACCAAAACAAATATCGCTACAGATGAATAATCTCCCACAAACAGTTTAGTTTCAAGCCAAGCAGTTGGAAGTATTGTAAACAGATCTACTCCTGAAAAGTCTTCAATGGTTCCTATTGCCAAGCTATACTTGCCTGCCTGATTTTTTTCATCCAAAACCATAACAAAATATTTGCCCTCAGTAGTAAGGGTAGTTTTTACCTCCTGTCTTTCCCAGTATGTTACCTGGCCAAAAGGCTCATAGAATTCTCTTCCTGGAAATCCTCCGTCATACACAACTTTTTCCATGACTGCCTGACTCTTCAGAAGAGGAGTATCTTTTTCAATATAGTTGTCATTTATCAGAACAAGTGTGGGGGAATACTCTTCTAGTCCTGCAATTTTAGGAATGACTATACTTGCATAGAATGAATCTCCAGCCTTCGCATCAAATGAATAAAATTTTTCCTCATTTGGACCAAGATTTTCGTAGATTGCCCATGATATCTTGTGGTCTGGAATCTCTAATGCATTATCCAAACTTCTGTGAGTATCATCATGGGTAATCAGTTTGTGTCCGTATGCAGGACTCGATGAGATGACTGCAATTACAAAAAGTAGGCCAATAATTTTTTTCACATTATTATGTTTTGAAATTGGTATTTTAACTCGGACACATATGTTTCAAATTAGCACTAGAATCTATTTTCATCACTATTGAATTCCTGCCAAAAATAAAATTACTTTACAAATCAGACATTTTCTTTCCTCAAGAAATTACTAGCATGCTAAAATTAGTGGAGAGCCTTATAAATAATGAAAATTGGAAACTAGGTTAAAATTCCAAAAATTAAAATTACAATTCCTATACTAGTTGCCGCAAGTATTTTTGCAATCACCATGATTTCATTTTCTCCAATTAATGCCAGTGCTGAATATAGTCAATTCCTAATCCCAGAAATTTCTGGAACCATTCCCCAGATTATGTATGTCATGATTTATTTTGATTTTATTAGGATATTAGAATATCTTGCAGAATTATTATAGCACTAGAAGAAGACACCAATGAATTATTAATTTTAAGACTCTGGAAATTAATTATTCATAGATTATTTACTTTTCATACTAATCTAGATGGCTGTTTTTGTAGATACAGTCGAAATAATTGAGGAGGCCAGTTTTTTCCTAAAGGAAATCTTGTAAAATATCAAAATTCCTAGCATTTCTGCATATTCAACAAAACCTACCGTGTAAAAATGCATTAACCACCCATCAAGGCTTTGATCGACTGACGCAATACTTGCACTCATTTGAGGAAACGCTGTAAGAAACATCACAGGAGCCATCAAAAATCCCATAACCCAATCAGAAGTATCTAAATCGTTTGCTGACTCTAGAACTTGTTCAGCAGAACTTAAAGAAGCATTTTTTATATTTTGAAATTTTAGATCAGAATAAACTGAATTTCCTTGATCTATTGCAAAAATCATTAGACCTAATATTGAAAGAAGAAATACTGATTCACCAAAAACTACCAAACCTCGCTTGCCTTTTTGGAATTTGTAGATTTGTCGCTCCATCATAGGGCCAAAGAAACCCAGTTTTTTCTTCTTTACAAGTACTATTACAGAAATGGAAATCAAAGTAATTATACCCAATGATCCAAACCAGTTATCTGAAACATATTCTACAAAGAGGAGTCTTGCTGGCAAAAGTAAACCAGTCATCAATCCAAATACGATAAGAGATTCAAATATTCCTCTCAATTTTAGGCCTCCAGAAAAAACATCTTCATGCTGGAATTCATCCTGATTTGTTTTTAAACAAATTTGCCATTTTCTTCTAGTGCTAACTTTTGGATTATTTTTTAATGTATTTCTCAAAGATACAGGATTATGTCAAATAAATTTTTTAGGCTTTCCTCTAGCTTTTGTTCTTAGTACTGCCTTACAGCACATGCATCTTGATTCATCCACATCTAAGAATATGCCACAAAATGTACAACGTTTCTGCCCAATCTCGTATCTTATCCTATTTGGTGCAGGTTCTGCTTGATACCTAAGACATATACCTTTACATGTTCTTCCCACTATACTTCACCACCTGATCTCTTTTACTCGTTCACGAATGGTCACTGCACTAATTCCTGAAACTTTAGAAATTGTCTGTGAAATTTTTTCTTGGTTTTTCAAAGTTTTTTTAAGAGTTATTATTTCTGGCATAACTAAATTAAGAAAATAAATTATTTAAAGCAGAGCATGAAATTTATCTAGTGGTAATTACTCCTGTATACCAATATTGGTTTTTTGAATCTTACGTGATATAAAATAATTCAAAAGTTAGCACCATACAATGATATTCTGATTTTAAATATATGAAAACAGTATATACTAAACTTGATGTACAAAGTTCTACGTGAGAGAATTCTATCATGATACATTTTACTTTAAAGAAGAATTCCAAGGTAAATAGAGGCAAACTCTATTCAGTCAGCATAGATGTTGAAAATTTTCCTAATCTCATGCCGAAATATTTTAAATCCATAAACATAAAAAAATCCATTGGAAATGAAATATTTGTAGATGAAAAAATCCATTTTTTGGGTAGTGTTCTAGATGTGCAAACGAAACATGTGATTATTCATCCTAGAATACATGAAGTTCACATCCTGTCAGGTCTTCTACGAGGTTCTTCTTTTGTTGAATCATATGATGAAACATTGGATGGAACAAATGTAATAATTGATGTGTTAATCAAATTCAATGGTGTTTCAAAGCTGTTTTTACCATTTGGATTTTTCATAAAAAGACAGATGGCTAAAGTTATGGATGAGTTTCTTGACTCTGCTGAAAAACTTGTTTTTGATTTGAAGAAATGACAAAATTAGCACTAGGGTAAAAAGTTAGCCTTATTATAAATACAAATTTCCCCTCAGATCCTTATGAATAAGCATATCTATGTGATTGGGGCCGGAGTAGGGGGACTAACTACTGCCTCATTACTAGTCAAAAATGGCTATTCTGTTACAGTTTTTGAGAAGATGCGTAAATTAGGCGGAAGAACCACATCTACTATCTTTAGAAATCACATTCTGGACAATGGATTCCATATAATGCCATTCTACAAAAAATCAGCTATTTATGAAGTGTTAAAAACATTAGGAATTGAGTCAAAACTAAATCTTGCCAAAGTAGATAAAATTGCATTCTACTCTGATGCGAAATTTCACAAATATCCAAAGGGGATAGGTGACTTGCTTCAACTTTCATTACTTCCCTTTTCTAGCAGAATCAAACTCCTCAAAGTATTACTTCCAATGGCATTTGCATCAATGAAAAAAACTGAAGAGTGGGATAATCTTTCCTTAACTGAAATTACAAAAAAGCTTGACTCAAACACAAATGCATTCTTTGAAGCTGTCTGCATGCTTGCGTTTGCAGACACAGCAGATCATATTTCATTGGGGGAGTTTGCACGAACCATGATTCGTGCAAATCCTTTCAAGGGTGGAACAAGTGAGTTTGCATATCCTAATGATGGAGGTTATGATGTAATATCTCGGGTTTTAGGTGATTATATTATTGCAAACAAGGGAAAAATTCACCTAAACTCACCAATTCAAAGAATTGTTGTAAATAATTCTAGAGTCCAGGGAGTAGTCACAAAAGACGAAACGTTTCATCCTTCAGAATGCGTTGTCATATCATTACCTGCATATCAGGGAATCAACCATCTTTTTGACAATGGTGTATTTGATCAAAAATTTGTTGATAAAGTAAACAAATTAGACAAGACTACTGCAGTAGTTGAAGTACATTTTGCTTTGAATAAAAAAATTGATTCTAGACAAATAGTTTTTCCCGTAGGTGATTTTACCACCAAAGGATTTTTCTTTGTCTCAAATATCACCCCTTCAGTGTGTCCTTCAGGAGAACATTTGATGATTGCAGGAACACCTGTTTGTCCTTCAGTAGCTGAGAATCCAAAAAAGATCAAAGAGATTGTGGGAAAAATGAAAAATGAATTATCTTCAATATATCCCGATTTTAAAAAATCCTTACTTTGGGACAGACCCATGGCATGGAAGTTAGTAGAATCAGTAGTAAAGAAGCCAGGGTTGGTATGGAAATCAAAGATGCCTCATGAGATATCTCAAGTAAGGGGGCTTTATTTTGTGGGCGATTCAACTATAAGCTATGGGATAGGAACAGATTCAGCAGCACACAGCTCAATTCTCTGCTATCCGAAAATAGAGAATTTCTTAAAGCGTTCTAACTAATTGATTTGCGAATTAATTTAGGCAGATCATTCAGAGTTGTATTTGCAAAAACCTCTGCATCAAATTTAGGTAGTTTTTCTTGCTCTAATGCATAACCCCCAACAACAATTGGCACTTTAAAATTGTCTTTTATCTTTTTGATTAATCTTTGTCCTGCTTTGAGATTATCTTTCAAGGTGATTGATACCATTACTAAATCTGGTTTATTATGTTCAATGAAATGCAATACTGATTCTGATGGTATGGAGGTTCCCATGTTGAAAATTTTGTATCCTTTACTTGTAAGAAATGTTTCAATTACATCGCATCCTAGATGATGCTCTTCTCCAACTGGTACGCACAAAAGAATCTTTTTTTTGTTACCAAAAGTAGTCACTTTATCCATAATGATTTTTACAAGCGTTTGGGCAACATTGCTTGCAACATGTTCTGTAGCTATGCTAATTTTGTTGTTGAACCATTCATCTCCTATCTGATACATTACTGGTCTTAGAATTTTATCAAAAAAGTCTGCAGAATTAAAAATCTTTATGTAATCATCATAAATTTGGACACAACTGTTAATGTCACCATCAGTTAGTTTTTTGTATAATTGTTTTATAGATTTCCTTGATGCCTCTTCTCTCTTCTTAATGTCTTCAGGATTTTGTAATGCTAGAACTGACAGAATTTTTGGATTCTCTCTATACTCTACTGGAATATCGTCTTTTATTACTTCAGAGGCCTTACCTAGATATTTTACAATTTCCTGTTTTGATGTGCTTTTCTTTGAATCCCAGATACTCTTGACGAGGTAAAGATATTGCTGACCCTTGACTTTTTTGGCTCTGATGTATACCATAATATGATTTTTGTCACTATCTATTTAACTAATGCCTATTATCCTGACTAATGCTAAATTTTTCTTTGAAATCTAATTTTTATTATTAAAGACTGCAAACAAAATTCCTGGTCTTGTGTCTGCGTATAGCAAAAAGTATGTCTGTCTTGCTAAATATGTATTATTAAATCTATAAATTAATGGACCAATTTCTGATAACATTTTCCCAGTAGTAATTTGCCCTTCTTTGAATTGGTGTAATAATTTATGGAACAGGTCTTTTTCTGATTGACTAAAGTATTTTGAGAAATATCCAAAAATATGCATCATTACGTTGAGATGCGTCTTTATTGTAGGCTCTTTTTTGAGGGCAATTTTGAGATGCTCTTCGTATTTGTCTAAAATATCAGATAATGGAATTTTTTTGTGATCCGCAACCAAGTTTCCAAGTATTTTTAGTTCTTTTTGATTGTGAACCATTAGCATGTACTTGTTCATGGCCTGAAATTCAGCTAGTTCTCTAATTCGTTTTGATTTTTTTACCTGCAAAAACTTATCTAATACAAACTTGATAGCATCTTTTTCAGAGACACATATCTCACCAGCTTCAATGTGCACGAAATCCTTGTTCACCATTTTAGACTTTCATAATTGCTTATAAAGGCAAAAAAGAAAAAAATCAATTATCACTAGTTTTTACCCCCAGCGATAAGAATTTTTGGCACTAGGAAAATATTTAGAACTAGGTTATATAGGATGAATACTAATTTTTCTCAATGAAAGCAACAATCATTGCAATTTCCACAATCCTCCTAGTTGGATCAATTACTTCATTTGCTACTGCACAAGAAGTTCCGGCTTGGGTAAAAAACAATGCTGGTTGGTGGGCAGACGGAACAATTTCTGAGACAGAATTTGTTTCAGGTATTCAACACTTAATCAAAGAAGGAATACTGATAGTACCTCCAACAACAGTATCTACTGAAACTACCCAACAAGGTATTCCAGCTTGGGTAAAAAACAATGCTGGTTGGTGGGCAGATGGAACCATTACTGATGGTGAATTTGTAAACGGAATTCAACACTTGATAAAAACTGGAATTGTAAATACTCCATCACAAAGTACTTCATCGCAACAAGAATCCAATACGCCTTCTGATTCAGAATTAGTAGCACTACAAGCAGAACTGGATAAATGTGCAGAAATAACCAAAGCCTATGATAGACTAAACTGTGAAAGAGCCGCAAAGCATGAGATTACAGCATATCAGATTAAAGGTAATTCTCAAGTATTTCCAATCGGACCCGTTACTTACTATTGGCCAGGATTAGGTTCTGAAGGAAACAGTTTTGAAATAACTTCTTCAGGTCAAGCATTACTAAGCCTGAGAATTTTGGTTGAGAACACAGGTTCAACTCAAAATGAAGCACTTTTCTGTACAGGACCTGCAATATGTAACTATGACATAACAAACGGTGATAAAGTATTCAAATACTCTCAAATGGATTTTACTAGTGGTCAATTAGTTCTAAAGCCTGGTGAGTCCAAAATATTCAACATGATGTTTGGACCAAACATTGGAGGAGGCGGAACAACATTTGAATATGATTCCGGAAAAGATTACTACTTCCAGATCAATGAATCATTTGGTAGTGCATCAATTCCATTAAACTTGGGATAACCCCTTTTTTATTTTGATATTAAAGCCATCTCCATATTTGATTCTCTAAAATAGTCAATCTTCAGTCCTACAGAATTTGATTTTGGCACTAGTTTGAAATAATCATATTTGTTAAATATCTTCAGTAATGAATTTCTTTATTGAGTAAACTTGCAGTCGTTTTTCCATTATTATTTATTGCCACATCTTTGGCATTTGCCGATTCATCTAATGTTGGAACAATCTATTGGAAGCAAGATGTAGTTTCAATTAATTCCTTTGTAGACATTTATGTAACAGATGACGACATGAATAAAAAAGAATATCCTAATTTTGCTGACAAGTTTACAATTACCGTTTGGTCAGATACCTCTCCTGATGGATTAGAAATTCAAGTTGTAGAGAATGGAGTTTATAGTGGAATTTTCAAAGGCACTGTTTACATTGCAGATTCTGGTGAAACCACAAAAAATAGACTAGTATCTAATCCTGGTGATATTTTATACGCAAAATATGTTGATTTTACCTTACCTGATGGTAGTACTTCTGAAATTGTTTCTGCTGCAGTTGTAAAAATTTCAGGACAAAATATGAATGATCTTTTAAACACGCTTGATCCCAATTTGCGACCTATAACATCTGCCCAGAATGGAGTTCCAGATTGGGTAAAGAATAACGCTGGTTGGTGGGCAGATGGTGGCATCTCTGATACTGAATTTCTTTCAGGGATAGAATTTTTAATTAAAGACGGAATCATTGTTATAACTCCAACAAGTGTATCTTCTGAAACATCAGAAGGTATTCCAGATTGGGTAAAAAACAATGCTGGTTGGTGGGCAGATGGAACCATTACTGATGGTGAATTTGTAAACGCAATTCAACATTTGATTAAATCTGGACTAGTCTCCACAAATACAGACCCAGAACAAATATCATCGACTGAACCAAAAGACACAGATTCGGAATCTGCAGTACTGCAAGCAGAACTGGATAAATGCTCAGAGATTATTACAGCGTACAAAAGAATAGATTGTGAAAAACCAATTAAAAAGGTCATGATTTTACACACATACAAAATGAACTCTGAAAAGTTTGATGTAGGACCAATCACATATTATTGGTCTGGTGTTGGTTCTGAAGGAAATGAGTTCTATATCACTCCAACAGGACAGTCAATATTGTCAATTCGTATGCTTGCCGAAAACATTAGCCCAGAAATTGTTGCACTAAACTGCACTAGTCCACAAATATGTGCCTATGATGTTTGGGATGGCTCAAAGGCCTTCAAATACTCTGGAATGGACTTTACAAGTGGACAAATTGCACTAAATCCAAATGACTCTAGAGAATTCAATATTCTCTTTGGACCAAACATTGGATATGGTGGAACAGAGTTTGAATATGATTCCGGAAAAGATTACTACTTCCGTATCAATGAATCATTTGGTAGTGTCTCTATTCCATTAAACTTGGAATAAGCACTTTTTTTCTTTATTTTCTTAATGCTGATCTATACAGGATTAACCAATATCCTCTAAACGCATCTTAACGTGCAAGCCTCTCTTGAGCCATTTTCACTCCTAAATCAATAAGGGCCTTGAACTAAATTGACAAGTCCCCTCGAGGGCTCTTCTCGTTAATCCTTTGAAATTCCTCTCGTTATCTTCATTTTCTGATCCAATATGCGGGTGAAACCTTAAAAAAGAATACTAGAATGGTGGACCGAATGGGATTTGAACCCACGACCTTTGCGGGAAATGACTTCCTTACGCAGTGTGAGTGCGTCATCCAAACCAAACTAGACGACCGGTCCAAAGATTCTACCAAAAAACGAGTTTTTTTGTCTTTAGGTTACGTGCTTATACTGTTATTACCTTGACTTTTTCTACTGACTCTGAAAATATTAGACGTGTCTCTGCAAGAGTTTGATGTATTAATTGATAGGATGAAATTGGCGTATGAGTATGCTGAAAATCTGGGACAATATGTGGAGGCAGCCAAAGTCCTTTACCAAATGAATGATCAACTGCCTGATGATCTTCAACTGATCCTAGAAGATTTAGAAAATCCAGAATCTGCAAAATCTTTTATCATAAAACACAATAATGAATTACAATCTGCAATTGTAAATTATAGACAAAGATTGATGAATTTTTAATTCTATTTCTTTACACCTAGGTTTCTGTTCTTTAATCTCAAGTATGGGTTTCTGCATTTTCTGCATCGTGTAGCATCAATATCATTTCTGCATCCACATTTGAAACAAATTCTCATTACAAGACGCGCCTGTTGCGCAATTCGTTTCTTTTCTGGATCTGTGATGGGCATTTAATTGACTCCTGTATGTCTCTCTTTTATTCTAATCGGATTTTTCCATTTTTCCTGCTAATAACACTGGCACTTCAGCAGGTCTTTTTGCTACAGGGATGTTTGCTTTGTTAAACATTGAAATTTTAGATTCTGCTGAACCATAATTCCCCATAACAATTGCCCCTGCGTGCCCCATTCTCTTTTCTTTGGGAGCTGCTCTGCCTGCAATATATGCTACAGTAGGCTTGTTAAATCCACTATCAATAATTCTTTGAGCTAACATTTCTTCTGAATCTCCTCCTATTTCACCAACTACTACCATTCCTTCCAAATCTGGAATGTCTTTCACCATATCAAACGCATCAATCAGCCTTGTTCCGTTTATTGGGTCTCCCCCAATTCCAATGGTAATTGATTGACCAAATCCTGCGTTGGTTAATGCATCTGAAATTTCATAGAGTAATGTTCCGCTTTTTGATAACACTGCAATTTTTCCTGCCTTGAAGGGCATTGGTGGCATAATCCCTACTTTGATTAATTCTGGAATCATGATTCCTGGCGTATTTGGTCCAATAATCACCGCGCCTTTTTTGTTTGCTAATTCTAATGTCTCCATGGTATCTCTAATTGGAACGTGCTCTGGAATTGCAACTAACAGTTTGATTCCTGCCTCTAGTGCTTCTTTTGCAGCTCCGAGAAAGAATTTTGCTGGAACAAAAATAATTGAAATTTTTGCATTTGTGGCATCCACTGCCTCCTGCATGGTATTGTAAATTGGTACACTGTCATTCCATGTTTGCCCACCTTTGCCTGGAGTAACCCCTGCTACTACATTGGTTCCATAAGATACCATGTTGGATGCATGCAGTGATCCATATGATCCCGTAATTCCTTGAACGATTACTCCTTTCTTTTCATAATCTGGGTCTTCTGGTTTTCCTTTTAGTAACCCAAAAATATCAGTCATTTTTTTACTCCCATCACTGCTGCATTGATTGCCTCTTCAACTGAATCAAATATGTTGGTTCTAGAACCTTGTAACATTTCTTTTGCTTTATCTGATTCTGTTCCTTTTAATCTTGCAAATACTGGCAAGTCAATTAAATTATCCTCATATGCTTTCAGAAATGCTTCTGCAACTACTGTTGTTTTTACGATTCCTCCATATAGATTTACTAGGATTCCTTTTACTCTGTCTAATTTACTGATCAAAGTTAATGCTTCATAAACTGATTCTGTAGTTGCACCGCCTCCAACATCTAAGAAACATGCTGGCTTTCCGCCATTATCTGATAACATGTCTAATGTGGACATTACTAATCCTGCACCATTTCCTACTACTGCAATATCTCCATCCAATTCTACTAATGAAAATCCACTTTTTTCAGCCTGCTCCTCAATCTCTGTCTTTTCTTGATATTTTTGCAATTCTGGATGTCTAAAGTTACTGTTATCATCTGTCACAAATTTACCATCAAGTGCCATGATTGAATCATCTTGCATGATTGCAAGCGGATTGATCTCTACAAGTTCTGCCTCTTTTTCAATGGTAAGTTCTGATAATTTTTTCAAAGTATCTACAAATTGTTCTGCTGTGTTTCCTTCCAATCCCATCTCTTTTGCAACTTCTTTTGCAAGTTCATCTGAGACTTCTCCCAGACCCACTTCTTTGATGATCTGGTTTTTTACTGATTCAATCTCTACTCCTCCCTCAGCAGATGCAATTATTGTGTAGCATCTTTTTGAACGGTTCAAAAATAGTGACAAATACAACTCTTTTTTAATATCTGCCATTTTTTCAAGCAAAATTGCTCTGGCCTTTTCTCCCTTGATTGTCAAGTCCATGACTTGAGGATATTTCAGTTCAAACTCATCATCATTTTGACATTTTTGAATCCCGCCGGCTTTGCCTCTGCCGCCAACTGGTACTTGGATTTTAATTACAAATGGATATCCTAATTCTTTTGCATGCTTTCGTCCTTCTTCAATATTTGTTGATGATATGCTCCTAAGTAGATTGATTCCATATTCTCGAAAAAGTTCCTTAGCCTGAAATTCTAGTAATTGCATGTAAGAATCATGAAATTTAGGGTCTTTATTAACTATGACGTCATTTTAATTGCTCTTCAAGAAAATCAATCATTTCTAAAAAGCGATCTTTACTTTTTCGCAATAACTCTTCAGGATATTCTTCAATTGTAAATACAAATTGTTGATGAAAACTTGGAACTAAAACACCCCCTGATGTAACCATCTGTTCAATGACATATTCCTTGGTAAGAGTACATACAATTTCTTCATAGGACTCTTCTTCTTCTTCAAGAGTTTGTCTGTAGAGAATGATAGGCCTGTTTGTCTTTGCAACAATACTTGAACCTTTTTCTAACAGATCTGATAGCTGCTGAATTTGCCAAGCATCCAAGCTAATCTGTTTTACCATATTCTTTATGGTGGATTTTTCTATTTAACAGTGATAAAACAACGCATCTTCACAATTTGTCGTCAATAAAATCACCATTTGTAATCTAAAAGAAAGAAATTGATTTGGCCTTAAGCCATATCAAGTGCTCTAGAGTGTTTTCTAGTGTGTGGTCTTTCACCAGAATATTTTCTTCTCATGTGTCCTGATGGTCTTCCATAGATTAATTCTAAGAACCAAGACTCATGTTCAATCTCTTCAGCTAAGATGTCTTTTGCAATGTCGTATGTGGCAGGATCTTTACCTAAAGTCATTTTGCAAATTTTATCCCAATTGACAATTGCCCCCTGCTCTGCTTTGAGACATTTCTCTAGAATTGCTTTGTGATCTGTTGGATTTGGTGGAAGTTGTAAAAATTCACAACCAGAAATTTTGATAAATTCTGTTGCGTCATTTGGGAGGGAGCCTCCTAATTGATAGATTCTCTCAAGACATGATTCAAAGTGACTAAGATCTTCCAATCTTGCATCTTCGATAATTCCTTTGAGCCCTTCTCCTTCCATACCTGTACAATGTGCCCTGAGGTTGGTAAAGTAATAGTATGCCGTAAATTCAACTGCTGCATTTTTGATTAATTCTTTTACCAATTCATCCACGTCAAGGCCATTTTGTTTTAGAACATTAATTCCAACAACATTTGGTGTTTTTGATTCGGACATTTGATTTTACAATCTTTGATTGTAATAAAAATATTACATTGAATTTCAATATCTATTCTACAGATATTCTAATTTTCTGTCCATCAATATCATCATCCTTGTAATCTTTGCAGGATTCTGTAAAATTCACCTGTTTTACTCTTACCAAAAATGCCAAATCTTTTGCTTTGTCTTGAATCATTTCAAGTGATTCCTCATCCAAATCAAGAATTGATGCAATCTCTAAAACATCTGTGGGGTTGTAACCTCTCTCTTTTCTAAGTGTTTGAAGTCTTCTTGCAATATCTTTAATCAGCCCTTTTGCCATCATCTCCTTGTTTCGTAATGTTGAAATGAATACAACATAGTTATCTCTTTTAGATACTGCAAAATTTTCATTTGCATCAAAATCTACAATACAATCTCCTTTATCTAATGAAATGACTTCTCCGTCAATATCAAAGTCATATTTTGAATTATCTTGTAATGATGAAATAATTTCTTCAGGATTTGTTTCTGCAAATCTTGAAACTAGATTTCCCATGTGTTGTTTTGCCTTAGGACCAATTCTTTTTCTTTCTAATTCTAATATGGGTTTTACTGGTAATCCTAGCTGTTTTAATTCTAGAATTTGTTCTAGTCCTGAATCTTTATCCGTTTCTACAATGGAGACTTTTTCTACATTTAGTTGGGATTGCAATAAATCTGATAATGATTCAAGCTTAATCTTTTGACCTTTTTTGACACAAATTTTTGCTTCATCTAATGGCCATCTTCTTTTTAGTTTTCCTTTCATCCTTGCTGCTGATGAAATGGATACAACATCCTTCATAATGTCAAATGATTCTTCAATCTCTTCGTTTACAAGTGATTTTTCATACTGAGGCCATTTGTCAAGTAGGATGCTTTGTTCTCCATGAAACACCGTCTGGTACAAATGTTCACTGGTAAATGGACAAAATGGATGGATCAAAATATCCAGAGTTTTGAGTACTTCACTTAGTACTGCATAAATTGACAATCTTCTATTTTTCTTGTCTTCATCTTCATCCCACAATTCTCCTCTGGTAATTGGAATGTAAATTTGACTCAGATTGTTTATGATAAAATCATCAATTGCTTTTGCACTTTCATGGAATTTACATGTCTGATTTTTAACTGTGATTTTTTTGATTAGTTTTTGCAGTTTTGATAGTAGCCATATGTCCGGTGATGTGAGTGCATCATTTTGCTTTGCCCATGCAATTGTGTTTGATTTGTCAAAATTATCGTATTGGCTATTCTGTTTAAAGTATAAGTGGAGATTGAATAATGTGTTAATTACCTGATACGGCCTTGACATCAATTCATCAGTACTGAAACTAAGTGGCTCAATCGGACTTGCCTTCCACATAAAATAGAATCTTATCAAATCCACTGGATATTTTTGCAATAATTCTGCACCTTCCAAAACATTTCCTTTACTTTTGCTCATTTTGCCACCATTTTCATCAAGTACATGTCCTTGAAACAAAAATGACTTGTAGGGTGGAGTAGGACCGTTATTCAAGATTACATTTTCTATTAGCAGTGTATATGCCCATCCTCTTGTTTGATCAATCCCTTCAGTGAAAAATGGAGCTGGAATCTCATTGGCATATTCCTCATCAGTTAACGACGAATATGGGGCAGAGCCACTATTGTGCCATGTGTCCAAAACATATTCTTCTCTTTTTGTTTTTGGACTACCACATTTTTTACACTTTATTGTAATGTTATCAATCCATGGTCTATGTAATTCAAAGTCAGGACCATCAGGCAAATTGTCAGCTGCACTCACAATTTCTTTTCTTGAGAAGAACCAGTTCTTCTCACCGCACTCCTCGCAGCCCCAAACAGGTAATGGACACCCCCATATTCTTTCTCTTGAAATACACCATGGGTGTTTTTCCTTGATAATTCCCAAAAATCTGTTTTTTGGCTGCTCAAAAAAGTATTCTACACTTTCTGCTGCATCAATTGCCTTGTTGCCTAATCTTTCTAACTTGTAAAACCATCCTCTTCTTGCAAGCCATACAATTGGATGGTGCGATCTCCAACAAAGAGGATACTTGTGTTTTATTTTTCCAATTTTTACTAGCGCACCACATTCTTTTAGATCTTCTACAATTACTCTATCTGCATCTCTTACAAACAATCCGTGGTATTTTCCAGCTTCTTTTGTAAATTTTACTTCGTCATCAATAGGGCTAAAAATTTTTACATTTCGTTTGTTAGCTATTTTAATATCCTCTTCTCCATTTGCCGGTGATAAATGAACTAGACCGCTTCCTGTACTTGCATCAACAAATGTCTCTGAAACTGCAACGTGAAAATTGTTTAATTTTGAGTATTCATTTAACTCTGGAATTAGATCAAGTAATGGATGGATGTATTTCTTTCCTTCAAATTCTGAACCTTTTGAAGTTTTTTCAATTTTATAATCTTCAATTTTCATCTCTGTCATGAATTCTTCCAATCTTATTTTTCCAACAATCCACGTTTCGTTTTCTACTTTGACATATGCATAGTCTTCTTCAGGTTGAAAACCAACCATTGCATCAGTAACTAGAGTAAATGGCATGGTAGTCCATACTATCAAAAACGCATCTTCATCAACTAGTTTTACTTTATAGTATAACGAAGGATCTTTTACTTCTTCATACCCTTGATTTACTTCTGCATGACTAAGTGATGTTTGGCAACTAGGACAATATGCAATTACTGTGAAATCTTCTTCTAAAATGCCATTTTCATGTGCTTTTTTTAGCACTTGCCATTCTCTTTCAATAAATTCATCCCTAAAAGTCCAATATGCTTTATCATGATTAAATGACATACCAAGCTGCTCATCAACTTCTACCCATGATTTGTTGTATTTTTTTACAATTTTTTTACATTCAGTGACAATTCTCTCTATTCCAAATTGTTTTACTGCTTCAGTTTTTCCACCAGATACACCTAATTCTTTTTCCACCTGCAATTCTACTGGAAGACCTTGTGTGTCCCATCCCCCATTAAATTCGATTTTTTTTCCTTGTAATGTATTGAATCTATACCACAAATCTTTGATGACTCTACCTCTTAGATGTCCTGCGTGTGGAATACCGTTCATTGTTGGTGGCCCTTCAATGAATCGAATTTTTTCAGGTTTGTCTGAAGCAAAAATCTGTTTCTCTAAATCAATAGTTTTGATGTATTTTTTTACTTGAGTCTCTATTGATTTGGCATCAAACTTTGTAGAAAGTTCCATCTGGATTTTTACGTGTATGTGGCATTATAAAGATAAATTGTTTTTTTGAGACTTGGATTATATAATTGAGTAAAACATGATTTTTGTTGGTAAATATCCTGGTAGTTGGCTCTGGAGGTAGAGAACACGCGTTATCTTGGAAATTATCTCAAAGCGATAAAATTGAAACAGTTTTCACAGCTCCTGGAAATGGTGGCACTAAAAACAATGTCTCAATTGATGTCGACAACTTGGATGAATTAGCTGATTTTGCCCAAAAAAATAATTGTTTTACAGTAGTTGGCCCTGAAGATCCCCTAGCTGCAGGAATTGTTGATAAATTTAACCAGCGAAATCTCAAAGTCTTTGGACCTTCTCAAGTGGCTGCACAACTTGAATCAAGTAAGATTTGGGCCAAGAATTTCATGAAACGCAATGATATCCCAACTGCTAGGTTTGAAATATTCGATGATGCTAATAAGGCTCAGGACTATGTTGAATCACTTGATTACAACGTGGTGATAAAAGCAGACGGTCTTGCTGCAGGAAAAGGTGTCATTGTTTGTAATAGTACAAAGGAGGCAGTAGACGCAATTCAAACAATTCTTGTCAAAAAAACATTTGGTGAGGCTGGAAATAGGATCATTGTAGAGGAAAGAATTGACGGCATTGAGGCATCATACATTTCACTTTCTGATGGGGAAATAGCCATACCAATGGCCTCTAGTCAAGATCATAAGAGAATTTTTGATGATGACAAAGGCCCCAACACTGGTGGAATGGGCGCGTATTCCCCTACTCCAATTATTACAGATGAATTGGCAGAAAAGATACAAAAAAAAATTATTGATAAAACTATACAATCCATGAAAAATGAAGGTATTCCTTTCAAGGGATTTTTGTATGCTGGAATTATGGTTAGAAATAATGAACCATATGTTCTAGAATACAATGTCAGGATGGGTGATCCCGAATGTCAGCCAATTGTAATGCGAATGGATTTTGATTTGTATGATTACTTTGTTGCAAGCATTGAAGGTAAATTATCTGATATGCCTTTTCCAAAATGGAAAAATCAATATGCTGTATGTGTTGTTTTGGCATCAAAAGGATATCCAGAATCATATGCTAAAGATGAAGAGATTTCAGGTTTTGATTTTATTCCAAATGAATCCTATGTTTTCCATGCTGGTACAAAAAAAGTAGACGGAAAAATCCTTTCAAATGGTGGACGTGTTTTGGGAGTTACGGCTCTAGGTGATACTTTAGAGGGTGCCATTAACAATGCATATAGTGCATCTGATAAAATCTCTTGGAAAAATAAGTATTGTAGACAAGATATCGGTAAAAAAGGATTATCTTATCTCTGAGTCTGAAAAAATCTGTCTTCTGTCACGATCCAATCAATAATTACATCATGATCTGATTTTGGAATATTTTTCACAATTTGTTTTTCTAAAGTCAAGGCAATTGTTGTTGTATTACTTTTTGCTAGAAACCTATCATAAAATCCATGACCATATCCTAATCTTACCCCGTCTGGTGAAATGCCAACCGTTGGAATTAAAATCACATCTAGGTTGTTATCTGTCGGGCAGTTATCTTTGGGCTCCATAATGTCAAATCTGCCTTTTTCTAGGCTCGAAAAATCCTTTATTTTCCTAAACTCTATCTTTTCCTCAATAACTTTTGGTAAAAATACCTCTTTTCCATCACTGATTAATTCTTGAATAATGTCCTGTGTAAAAATTTCACTTTGAATTGGGTAATAGACTCCAATTTTTTTAGCATTCTTGTATGCGTAAATTTTTTTTATTTTTTTTTGTATCTTTTCACTTGCAATCTTTAATAGATCAAAAGACGTATTGTCTCTTTTTTCTAAAAGAAGATTTCTCAGTGAATCTTTTTTAGGATTGCCTTCCAATTTGATTACTCAGTGATGCTGCTGTGATTGTATTTTTTAATAGCATAGCAACTGTCATGGGGCCAACTCCTCCTGGAACTGGTGTTGCAAAAGATGCCTTTTTAATAATTTGCTCATAATCTGAATCTCCTACTAGTTTTTCTTGAAATCGTGATATTGCAACATCAATAACTATTGCACCTTCTTTTATCATCTCTGGTGTCAATGTGAATTTTTTTCTATCTCCTACTGCTGTTATGATGATGTCTGCAGATTTACAAAACTCAGTTAGATTCTTTGTTTTAGAGTGGCATGTAATCACAGTTGCATTCTTCTCTAACAATAAATGATAAAGCGGCTTTCCTACGAGATTGCTTCTATTAATTAGAACAATATTTTTACGTTCTAAATCAATTTTATGATATTCGAACATCTCCATTACTCCAGATGGTGTGCATGCAACAAGTGCTGCTTTTTTCATAGCTAGCAATCCTGCATTGTATGGAGTCAATCCATCTACATCTTTTAGTGGTGAAATTCTTGATGTAGTTGTAAATTCGTCTAACTGTTCAGACAATGGCAGTTGAACTAAAATTCCATGTACCGAATTATCTGTGTTTAGACTATCGATGATTTTATTCAGTTCCATTTGAGTAATATCTGAATCAAGCTTGTAATCTTTTGTTGCTATTCCTACCTCTTCACATGCAAGGTGCTTGTTTCTTACATATGTTGCAGACGCTGGATTGTCTCCAATCAAAATCGTGGCTAAGCAAGGGCTGATTCCTTGAGATTTGAGTTCTACTGCTGCCTTTTTGACCCTGTCTTTTACTGATTGAGCAATTACTTTGCCATCAATCTTGATGCCTGCCATGTTCTGATTTTGATTTGTAGATATTTAATCCTTGGAATTCTTTGGTAGAAATCTTGGCAAAGAAATTTAATGGTGATATTTCTAGTCACAACATGTTTGTAATGATGGCAGATGTTCAACTCAAAGACGGTGCTGAAGATAATTTCAAAAAATGGTTTTCAGAATCAAACAAAGTACTAGCAAACTTTCCAGGGTTTATCTCTAGACGCTTCCTAAAAGCTAATGATGGAAGCTATAGAATAATTGTTGAGCATAAAAGCAAAGAAACTTTCATCCAGATGCACAATAGCCCCGAGCATGATAAACTTCATCCTGAGGGACATTCCTACATGAGTGCCCCGCCTGCACGAAAAACATTTTCAATTGCTGCTGAGTAATTTGAAACTTGATTATGATTTAAACTCATATCTTGAAAAAATCAAAAAAAGCAATTCTTATTTTCATACTTTTATTAATCGCGATAGTCTTGCTGCAGGTATTTTGGTTTTACAGCCTGACGAGGAAGACACTCAAGAACCACATGATAGTGATGAAGTATACTATGTCATTTCAGGTGATGGTTTTTTGAAAATTAATGACAAAGATTACACAATTTCAAAAGATAAACTATTTTTTGTTGCAAAAGATGTAAAACATTTTTTTCATGGTAACACAAAAGAGATTAAAATTCTGTATTTTTTTGGTGGCCCTGATTCTTAACTTATGATGGTTCTTCTTCCAGAGACTTTGACTTTATTTCTTGCAATTAAATTTACAGCTTCTGGATAGATTCTGTGCTCTTCTTTTAGGATTCTTTTTGATAATGACTCCTCTGTATCGTTTTCCTTGATTTTGACTATTGCTTGAATTATTATTGGTCCAGTATCCATCCCTGCATCAACAAAATGCACTGAGCATCCTGAATACTTTACTCCGTATTCCAGTGCTTGCTTTTGTGAGTCTAGTCCTGGAAAACTTGGGAGCAGTGCTGGATGAATATTGATTATTCTGTTCTTGTATTTTTTTACAAACTCTGGACTGATTATTCTCATAAATCCTGCAAGACATACGAGTCCATTCTTTGGAGTAACCCCATGTTTTGTCAGAATTGAGATTATTTTTTTATCGTATTGCTCTCTGGTTCCCTTGAATCCTTTACTTTCTATAATCTCTGTAGTGATGCCTAACTTCTCTGCAATTTTTAGACCTTTTGCATCATGTTTGTTTGAAATAACCACTGCGGCATTAATTGGAATCTTTTTTTTCTTAATTGCTTTTAATATAGATTCCATGTTGCTTCCACGTCCTGAGATTAAAATTCCTAGATTTAGCAACTAGTTAACAATTGATCAATCCTGCAATTTATATCAAATTCAATTATCTTGATTTTCATTGCCTAGAAAAGTCAGGATGACTAAAAATGGAATCCTATGTGAGGCTAATGAAAACCGTGTTTACTTGGATCCTAAAAACAGTGATGTAAACGGAATCAATTTTGTATCTCATGCTCACTCTGATCATCTTCCAACTAAAAATGGTGGCATCATTTTGTCATCAATTGAGACAAATGAAATCGCTAATCTTCGAGGCTTTAAAATGGAAAACCATGTAGAATCACTGGAGGATTTTTCTCTAATTAACAGCGGCCACATTCTTGGTGCCAAGGGTTTACTTTTTGATGATATTTTCTATACTGGTGATATTTGTACAAGGGATAGGGGTTTTCTAAAAGGCGCAAAAATTCCAAAATGTAAAACATTGATCACTGAATGCACTTTTGGATTGCCTGAATTTATTTTTCCAAAAATGGAGGAAATTCAAAAACAAGTAAATGAATTGATTTCCGAGCTTTATGGTAAAGGCATACCTGTAATTTTAATGGGATATCAATTAGGTAAAGCACAAACCATCACACAATTATTTGGTCATTGGGGTCCTCTTTACTTTCATGATTCTGTTAAAGATATGAATTCACTTCATCAAAAATTTGGAGTTTCATTAAGTGATGGAATTGGTCATTCAGATGCTGAAAAAACTGGATTGCTTGAAAAAAAACCATGGGTGATGGTGGCACCAATGATGTCAAGCAAAAATAAATTCATTCAAGATATGAAATCAAAATACGGAGCAGTAACGATTGGGTTTAGCGGTTGGGCTCAATCTTCTAGGTTCTCTTTTGGAAGAAGAACTGATTATTCAATTCCAATGAGTGATCACTGTGATTATAATGAACTTGTAGAAATGGTGATAAAATCAGGAGCAGAGCAAGTTTACACAATTCATGGCTTTGTAGATGAGTTTGCACAGCAATTACGAAAAATTGGCATTAATGCTCAACCACTATTAGAAAATTCTTTAGACGACTTTACTTAGTTGAAAATTTATTGCACTCACAACTCTCGATTAGACATGTTTCGGCATTTCTAATATGATCATGTGAAAAATGCTTACATTTATCGTTCTTACATATCCTTCTTTGAGATTCCTTTTGTACCACTGATTGGGCAATTGCATTTGCCTTTTCTTTTGAATACCCTTTCTTATCCATGTAAAAATGAACAATACTATTATACAACAAATCTGGATTGAATTGTTTTTCAAGCATCTTTTTCTTGGTTATATTAGCACTTTATTCTATTAAAAGATCATGTGAAGGTAATTTTTTCTAAAACTTTATGTTCATATGATTTGTACATCTGACTTTTCATATTTAAAATTCTGTTTAAAAAATGATGAGGAAATTCATGTCTAGGAAACATCAAGAGAATTTCACTTATGAATACTAGTAATATCAAACTTGAAAATTATGATTCCTCTAATATGTGGTGATTTGTAATTCATGTTATGAGTGATAGAGATGATGAAATAACAAAAGAGTGGAAGAAACTAGAACAGGAAGAAATGAAAGAAGAAGATCATCAACTTGAACTACAAGACAACTACATTCAGGATGAAAAATACGATGATTCTGAGGATTAAATACTAAATCCTTTTTTAAAACAAACTAGCAGTTAATTTTATGGGATTTTTATCAAACCTCAGAAAAGATTTACAAACTCAAAAAAGAAAAAAAGCATCTGAAATTAATGGAAAAAATCTCAAAGGTCTACTGAAAAAACTCAAAGAAGAAAGAGATAGAATAGAAAAAGAGCTGGTGTTAGGCCACAAATTGATGATACTACACAGATGTTTATGCAAAAAATTCTAAATGTATGGATTGAAGAAGGAAAGGTGATTGATGAAGAAAAATTCTGGCAGGAAGTTGATTATAATAAACAGTTTTCTCATCCTGTAGAGTATTATGAAAAATCGCGATAGTTTTTGAACTTTGATTTACAATAGTTTATTTTGATATGAACATCACAAATCTTTAGTGATATAGTTGGATAGAGAATGGCTACGAGTAAAAAATGGAAGAAGTAAAGGTTGCAAGGATTGTATTGTTCATAGATGTGTGCCAAACAGCTGTAGTTGTGATTGTCATAAATGAAGTTCTGTACCTTATCTCAAAATAACGCCTATATCCATTAGATTTGTATGTGTAAAATCTGTGATAATGTTGCCTTTTTGCTTTTGAAAGAATCTGCCTGAATCACTATTTTTAAGAAATTCCTTCATCACATTCAAATCTACTTTAACATTTTCTGTAATTGCTCCTGCAAACCTGGAATTCCCATCTATTCCATCTGTTCCCATTGATGCAATGACCATTTTTTTTGATTTTTGAGTATTTTTTAAAATTCTTAAAACTAATTCTTGATTTCTACCTCCTATTCCTTTTCCCAAAACTTTCACTGCTGTTTCACCACCAAAAATCAAACAGGTGTTTTGACTGTCTGAAATATTTTCAAGAATTTTTGGTACTGCCTCTTTAATGTCGCCAAAAATTTGCATTGTGTAGGTTTTGTATCTTATAGCTTCTGCTTTTTTTTGCATTGCTTCTAAACAATCCTTGTTATTTGCAATAATGTAATTTTCAATTTGGGCTTTTTTTGGAGTTTCATCAGTTTTCTCATTTAATCCCTTTTCTAGAATCTGTAGAACCTCAGTTGGTATCTTCCATCGAATTTTGTACTTGTCAATAATTTCTAATGCATCTGCATATGTTGTATTATCCATGTATGTTGTACCTGATGCAATAGATGAAAGATCATCTCCTTCAACATCTGACATCACCAGACTTATCCCCTGGCATTTCATATTTTGAATTAATTTTCCACCTTTGATTTTTGATAGGTGTTTTCGAATACAGTTAAACTCTTGAATTGTTACGCCCGTTTTTAAAAGTAATTTTGTGACATGGATTTTGTCATCTAGGGTAATTTCATCAGGCATTGCAAGAAGTGAGGATCCTCCCCCTGAGACAAGAAAAATGATTAATTCATCACTTCGCTTATTTTGGACAAATTTCATTACTTCTTTTGCCGCTTTCACACTTGTTTTATCAGGTTGAGGATGTCTAGAATTGAAAATCTGGAATTTCTTTCCTTTAATTTTTGATTTGGAGCCTTTGGGAATTACCACTATTCCACTCTTTATCGGCACTATTGCATTTAATGCCCTTGTCATGGAGTCTCCTGCTTTTCCAAATGCCACAGTATAGATGTTTGAAAATTTCCCAATATTGAACACTTTATCATTTATCTTAATTTCATTTGATGAGACATACTTTGGAATGATATTTTGAGGATCTGCTGCTTGGAGACCTGCCTCTAAAATCTCAAGACAATCTTTTTTCTTATCTGTAGTTGCCAATTCTTTGAAATTTTGAATTATCATGATGAAACTCAAGAATGCAAGATATAATAATAATCAATGATGCCTTTGATTCATGCACACAGTACGTATTCCAAAAGTTATTAACTTTGGAGAAAACGCACTTGGCGAAACAGAGTATCCAAAAAATGCACTCGTTGTGACAACCGTTCCACCAGAACTTTCTGATAAATGGTTGGCAAAAATGGGCATCAAGGATTATCTGTTATATGATCAAGTGAAACCTGAACCATCAATTGACGATGTCAATACTGTGATTTCACAATTCAAAGACAAAGATCCATCTGTCCTAATTGGACTCGGTGGTGGAAGTTCAATGGATGTAGTAAAATATGCTGCACCTGAGATGAAAAAAGAAAAAATCTTAATCCCAACGACCTTTGGAACTGGAGCTGAAATGACAACTTATTGTGTTCTAAAATTTGATGGAAAAAAGAAATTGTTACACGAAGATAGATTTTTAGCTGACATGGCTGTGGTCGATTCATATTTTATGGATGGCACTCCAGAACAAGTCATCAAAAATTCTGTCTGTGATGCATGTGCTCAAGCTACTGAAGGCTATGATAGCAAACTCGGTAATGACTTGACTAGAACTCTATGTAAACAAGCATTTGAGATTCTCTATGATGCAATAATGAATGACAAACCAGAAAACTATCCTTATGGTTCTATGTTGTCTGGAATGGGATTTGGTAATTGCTCTACAACTCTAGGACATGCTTTGTCCTATGTGTTCTCAAATGAAGGTGTGCCTCATGGCTATTCCTTGTCATCTTGTACTACAGTTGCACACAAGCATAACAAGTCAATCTTCTATGATCGATTCAAAGAAGCTATGGAAAAACTTGGTTTTGACAAATTGGAACTCAAAGCCGATGTTTCTGAAGCTGCAGATGTTGTAATGACTGATAAAGGACATTTGGATCCAAACCCTATCCCAATATCCAAAGACGATGTCGTTAAATGTCTTGAAGACATCAAAGCAGGTAATTTGTAAAAATTTCAAATTTTTTTATCTTTTTTCTATTTTCTTGAAAAACTGCGAAATTGGCAGCTTGAGAAACTTTTTATGCTAATACTCTAAGGTAATTGTACTTGGCTTCAAAGAAACTCAAATTTGGAATTCAAAATGGATTAAATGTTGCAAGAGCTGGTTACACTGAAGACCAAATTTTGACAGCTTGTATGCTTGCTGATAAAACTGGATATGATTCAATTTTCTATATGGATCATACAAATGTCCCACAATGGAAAAATGCCACTGTGTTAGATCCATGGGTTATGCTATCTGCAATAGCTGCTGTTACAAATAATGTTGAATTAGGAACTTGTGTTACTGATGCAATCCGAAGACATCCATCTAATATTGCACTAGCTGCGATTACTCTTGATAGAGTTTCAAAAGGAAGGGCAATACTTGGAATAGGTGCAGGTGAGGCTCAAAATCTAAAAGAATTTTGCATTCCATTTGAAAAACCAGTATCAAAATGGGAAGAGCAAATTGAAGTTATCCATACATTGTATGACTCTACTCCAGACAATACTGTTGATTATACTGGAAAATATTATAAATTAGAAAGTGCATGTTTGCAAGCACCACCAATTAGAAAACCACGACCTCCAACTTACATGGCATCTGGTGGTAAGAGAACATTAGAATTAACAGGAAAACTTGGTGATGGTTGGTTACCAATAGGTTACACTCCTGAATTATTTGAGGATCATAAAAAACAAATCGAAGGTGCAATGGATAAACATAACAGAACTCAGGAAGAAAAAGACAACTTCCAGATGGCTTTAGATATTGATGTGTATTTTTCAGAAGATGCAGAAGAGTCCTGGGCAAAAATGAAAGAGGCCGTCAAAGTCAGTTTATTCAAACCAGAAGTATTGAGGGTACATGGATTAAAAGAAATTGAAGGTTTTGATTTTGTAAAATACTTTACAGAATACTCAATGTCTGATCAAAGTTGGATTGTAAAAATGAGAGAAGCAGCTACAAAAATCCCAGACAAAGTAGCACGTTCATCTACAGCAGTTGGAACTCCAGAAGATATAATTCCAACATTTGAGAGATTCATGGATGCCGGTGTTAATCACTTTGTCATTAGATTCTGGGGTAAAAACTACTTTGGCTCAATTGATAAATTTGCAAGTCATGTAATGCCTGCCCTTCGAGAAAAAGCCAAACAATAATCAGTTCTATCTCATAACCCATAGAAAGTCATTTACTTTACCTGTTTTAATGAAGCATTATGGATGATGAACTTCCTGAATCAATTAAAAAATGCCTTGATATTTTAGATGAAAATGTGGAGATCTTGGCAAATCTAGAATTTTATTTGGATGATGAACAAGAAGATGAATTGACCCCAAACATGGAACTTCATAATTTATATGATATGACTGAAGATGTTGCCGAGTCTGCAAAACTCAAACGTGCTGAATTTAATTTTTCACGAAGACAATCTGAAGATTCTTTATGATTTATGAGGTCTTTTGTTTTTAGCTTTTGTAAACGCCTTGGCTCTACGTTTGTTTTTCTGTTTTTCTAATCTTTTTCGTGTACGCTCTATAGCATTTGTTGAACCTTGAATAATTTTTGTTTTACTTCCATCCCTTAACATGATCTCCTTTCCTTTGAATCTAAATTCCACATCTCTGCATTTGACATAGTATTTTTTTAGACAAAAAAATATTCTATTATTTGTGCCATGCATATCTTTAACTTCTTTTGATTTTTTTAATTCATTGAGTATATTTCGAAGTAAACCCTTATCGATATCTGTAATTCTATGTATTTCTCTAAACCAGATGAATTTTGACTCTGAGCCCCACTCTTCTAAGAGTTCTAGCACTTTTTGAGTAGCAATTTCATATTCTTCATTAATTCCATTCATCTCTTCTGCTGCATTGCCCCTAAATTTAGCAATTTACATTAACAAAAAGTATGGATGAAAAAAATCAATTTTTAGAATGTTTGTTATTTTTGATTATTTTTTAAATTATTTACTATATCTACTAAATCAAAAAATGAGTGCATAGATCTTGAATGCAGAATTTTAGATATTAAAAAAATAGCCAAAGAATTGGATAAAAGTAGAATCACTTTTTTGATTTTTTCTTCATTTCTTTTAATCTAGATTTGTTTACTTTGACTGATTGTTTTTGATTATGTTCCATTTTGTTTGCAATGGAATCGATCTGCTTAATAATTTTTGATTGTGATTCTACAGAATTTGTCTTTAGTAGTTTCTTTTTCAATTTTCTTAATCGCTCAGAATAATTTTCAAAATCATTTTTTAATTCATCAAGATAGGGATCATCCATAATAATTTTTTACCTATGTTATATTTTAGGTATTTTTTATGATCTGGATTTATAATATTATTTATTTTTATTAATTTATGCAACTAGTTGGTATTCTTCAGATAAGATCATATGATAAAATTAAAGAATTTTTACATGAAGAACATGTGGGTCGTCTATCCAGCATTGATGCAAGTGGGTTTCCACAAATCGTTCCAATGAATTTTGTATTTCTAAATGATGTAGTTTACATGCATTCTCATGTAAAGGGTGAAAAATTAGATAACATTTCTAGAAATAATAAAGTTGGATTTGAAGCGGACAGAGAGCTAGAGTTTTTGCCCTCTTATTTTGAGGATCCTCATAATGCGTCTCTTGCAGATACCCTGTACATTAGCGTAGTAATAAAGGGACTTGGGATATTCGTATCTGATAGAGATGAAAAAACACTTGCACTTAATGGATTGATGAAAAAATATCAGCCCGAAGGACAATATGATCCAATTGAATCTGATATGCAAGTGTTAGATGCTGTTAGCATAATCAAAGTTGTTCCTCAAACTGTTCGTGGTAAATACAAAATTGGACAACACCTGAAGCCTAAAAATAGAATGGAACTTGCAAAAAATATTTTGAAAAAAAACTCTCCAACATCTAGACAAACTCTAAAAATTATGGGTTTTGAGGAAACCCCTGATGGTTTAAGAATGATTGATGAACCCACTTGGTAATTTAATATTGTCTTCAAAACTTTGTCTCAATTTATCCAAATCAAACATTGCTCAGATAAAATACAATTTAAAATTATTTTAAAATATGGCTGACTATTTCACATACTCTGACTTGGTAAATATTATATCTGCCCAACCACTAATAATGTCTAATCTTTAATGGAATAGTGTCACGTGTTGATTAGGCACAATCTCTAGATATCAATAGGATGTGAAACAAATCCTTTTATCAATAAAATCATTGAAGCATCCATTTTCATCTAAAAATTATTTTTTTAATTTTATGTCCTTGTGACTATGAATTGTTTTTTGTTTATCTTTGGTTTTCAATTAAAAAACGCTAGCTATAAGTTCAGTTTTCAAGGATTATAGATGTTGGAACAAACATCCAGTTTTGAATTGATATCTGACTATTCTCCTACGGGGGATCAACCTCAAGCAATTGATACCCTAGTTGAAGGAGTAAAGAAAAAGTCAGTTCAAACATTACTTGGAGTTACAGGAAGTGGAAAGACATTCTCTATTGCAAATGTAATTGCACGAACAGGAAAGAACACCCTTGTAATTTCTCATAACAAAACTTTGGCTGCTCAACTTTACTCAGAACTAAAGCAATTCTTTCCAAAAAATAACGTGGGTTATTTTGTTTCGTATTATGATTATTATCAACCAGAAAGTTATCTTCCTCAAACTGATACCTATATTGAAAAAGATACTCAAATTAATGAAAAAATTGAAAAATTAAGACTAGAGGCGACTGCAATGCTCCTCTCAGGAGAACCCACCATAATTGTCTCTACTGTTTCATGTATTTACTCTCTGGGAAATCCAAAAGACTGGGAGGATTTGGCAATTACGATAAAGACTGGGGATGAAATTAAACGAACTGAAATAATTAAAAAATTCATTGATGCAAGATATGAGAGAAATGATACTGAAGTTGCACCAGGAAACTTTAGAGTAAAAGGTGACACCATTGATGTCACTCCTGCATATTCTGAAGATCTAGTGAGAATTTCTCTGTTTGGTGACGAAATAGAAAAAATTACATTACTTGATCATGTTTCTTTAAAAGAAAAAAAGAAAGTTTCTCAGATGAAGATTTTTCCTGCAAAACATTATCTTATTGCCAAAGATGTTCGTCAAAAAGCTGTCAATTCAATTAAAAAAGAATTACAAAAACGACTACCTGAATTAAATGAACTAGAAAAACAAAGACTTGAAATGCGAACAAAATATGATTTAGAGATGATTGAGGAATTAGGTTATTGTTCTGGGATTGAAAATTACTCTCGACATTTTGATGGAAGATCTGCAGGAGAAAAAGCATTTTGCTTGATGGATTTTTTTGGAGATGACTATCTTTTGGTAATAGATGAATCTCATGTTACATTGCCTCAACTTCATGGGATGTACAAGGGGGATTATTCAAGAAAAAAAGAACTTGTAACTTATGGATTTAGGCTGCCAAGTGCATATGATAATAGACCTCTAAAATTTGAAGAATTTGAAGAATATCTTACAAATACAATTTTTGTATCTGCAACTCCTTCTGATTATGAGGAAAAAATTTCATCAAAAATTGCCGAGCAACTTGTAAGGCCCACTGGTCTGCTGGATCCGATAGTGGAAATTAGGCCCACCCAAGGACAAATGGATGATTTAATTCATGAAATAAACAAAAGGGCAACCAAATCTGAGCGTGTTTTGGTAACTACTCTTACCAAAAGAATGGCCGAAGATCTGGCAGAATATCTTTCCAAAAAACAAGTTCGGGTTAGATACATGCATTCAGAAATTGAAGGATTGCAAAGAACTGAATTGATTAGGCAATTACGCCTGGGAGAATTTGATGTTCTTGTTGGAATCAATCTACTTCGAGAGGGATTAGATATTCCTGAAGTATCACTAGTGGCAATTTTGGATGCAGATAAGGAGGGATTCTTAAGAAATTTTACAAGTTTAATTCAGACATGTGGTCGTGCAGCAAGAAATGAACATGGAACTGTGATAATGTATGCCGATAATAATACTCAGTCTATGATAAATGCAATGAATGAAACCAATCGTAGAAGAGAAAAACAAATTCAATATAACATCAAACACAATATTACCCCTAAAACTATCAAAAAATTAGTAGCAGAACAGGAAACTACGTTAGATGAATCTAAATTAAAATCTCTTCATGATCTAAATAATGATGTTATTGATCTGGAATCTCAAATGAAAAAATATTCTGAAGATTTAGACTTTGAGCGTGCGATTGAATGTAGGGATAGAATAAAAAGACTAGAAAAGGAGATTCAATTCAAAGATGGCAGAAAATAAATTAAAAATTCGTGGAGCTCGACATCATAATTTAAAGAATTTAGATGTTGATATTCCAAAAAATAAACTAGTTGTAATTAGTGGATTATCAGGTTCTGGAAAATCAACGTTAGCTTTTGACACAATTTATGCAGAAGGACAAAGACGATACGTTGAATCTCTTTCTGCATATGCGCGACAATTCCTAGAAATGATGGACAAACCTGATGTTGATTCTATTGAAGGATTGTCTCCGGCAATTTCCATTCAACAAAAAACTACCAGTAAAAACCCTCGTTCTACTGTGGGTACGACAACTGAAATTTATGATTACATGAGATTGCTTTATGCACGAATTGGAATTCCCTATTGTACTAACTGTGGAAGAAAGGTCTCCACGCAATCAGTTGAGAGAATATGTGATTCTGTACTGAAAGATTTTTCAGGAAAAAAGATCCTGGTTTTGGCTCCCATCGTTCAAAGAAAAAAAGGAACGTATGAGAAACTATTTGAACAAATCACAAAGGACGGCTATTCTAGAATACGTATAAATGGTGAAATTTTGAGCCTAGATGATGAGATTCCGCCACTTGATCGTCAAAAATGGCACAATATTGAGATTATAGTTGATAGAATTACCACTGAAAAATCTGAAAGATCTAGAATTTTTGAGGCAATTCAAACTGCAATAAAAGCGTCAAAGGGGGACGTAATGATTGCAACTGATAAGGCTGAAAAAATTTTCTCCCAAAATAACGCATGTCCATATTGTGGATTAACAGTTGGTGAGTTAGAACCGCGCTCTTTTTCTTTTAATTCTCCGTTTGGTATGTGCAAAACTTGTAATGGTTTGGGAGTCAAGATGGAATTTGATGCTGATTTAGTAATTCCCGACAAGTCAAAATCAATTTTAGATGGAGCAATTGTTCCGTGGAGTGGACGATTCTCATCATTTAGACGACAAGCATTAAGATCTGTTGGAATGAAATTTGGTTTTGATTTGATGACTCCTTTGGAGAAAATTAAACCAAAACATTTTGATATTATTTTACATGGCACATCTGATTTGATTGATTTTAAATATCGTTCAAAATCTGGGGATTCCTCTTGGCAGTATACTGATGCATTTGAAGGCGTACTTGTGAATCTTCAACGAGTATTCATGGAAACTGATTCTGAATCAAAACGAGAATGGCTAAAACAATTTATGCGTGATACTCCATGTACTACATGTAACGGCAAAAAATTAAAACCTGAATCTCTTGCAGTAAAAATCAATGAACAAGGAATTATGGATGTTTGCAACATGTCTATTGATCATTGTTATGACTTCTTCTCTACTCTAAAATTAACTGAAAATGAACAATACATTGCAAAAGACGTTCTAAAAGAAATCAAAGAACGCCTAGAATTTTTAATGAATGTTGGATTAAATTATTTATCATTAAACAGGCTGAGCTCCACATTGTCTGGAGGTGAATCTCAAAGAATTCGATTGGCTACCCAGATTGGTTCTAACTTGACTGGTGTTTTGTATGTTCTTGATGAACCGACAATTGGATTGCATCAACGTGATAATGCTAGACTCATTAAAACGCTACACAAACTACGAAATCTTGGAAATTCTGTTATAGTTGTAGAGCATGACGAAGAAGTTATACGAAATTCAGACTGGATATTGGATTTGGGTCCTGGCGCAGGCGTTCATGGAGGAAACGTGGTTTTTGAAGGAACTGTGAAAAAAATTCTTAATGAAAGTGATTCTGTTACTGGTGCATATTTAATAGATAATTCTTTGATATCCTTACAAAACAAAATTCGCAACAGAACTGGCTCATTAATAATAAAAAAAGCATCGGAAAACAATCTTAAAGATATTGATGTTGAGATTCCATTGGGGCTTTTTGTATCTATAACTGGAGTTTCAGGTTCTGGAAAATCTACTTTAATCAACGATGTATTGCTTAAAACTTTGGAAAGTCATTTTTACAAAACAAATGTCAGACCAGGTAATCACAAAGAGATCACTGGTTTAGAAAATATTGATAAAGTTATTGCAATTGATCAGTCTCCAATTGGAAGAACACCTCGTTCAAATCCTGCAACATATATCGGTGCATTCACACCTATTAGAGAACTATATGCAAATACAACATTATCAAAAGAACGTGGTTATGCTCCGGGACAATTTTCATTTAATGTCGCAGATGGTAGATGTTTTGCATGTGATGGGGATGGTGTCAAACAAATTGAAATGCAATTTTTATCTGATGTTTATGTAAAATGCGATGAATGTAAAGGAAAACGATACAACACTGAAACACTATCTGTATTATACAAGGGTAAAAATATTTCAGATATTTTGGATATGACTGTTTATGAAGCATTAAATTTCTTTGAAAATATTCCTTCAATTAAACGAAAATTACAAACAGTATATGATGTTGGATTAGGTTATATCAAACTAGGACAGTCATCAACCACCCTTTCTGGTGGTGAAGCTCAAAGAGTTAAACTTGCATCTGAACTATCTAAACGTGGTACTGGAAAAACTCTCTATGTTTTAGATGAGCCTACCACAGGATTGCATTTTGCAGATGTTCAAAAATTACTTGAGGTTCTTAATAGATTGGTAAATTTGGGAAATACTGTTGTAGTAATTGAGCATAACATGGATG
>JAOTSS010000056.1 GCA_029864805.1 Candidatus Nitrosopumilus sp.
CAAAATGGCTAGTAGCGCGAACGACGTACGACTGTTCATCTTGTTGCGAATTGAATTCGTCTCTATTTATGTATATTTAAAAAATGAAAAAAGTTGTGAACTTAGTATCTTGGCATAATGCTAAGTCTTGACTTTGCAGATACTGCAATTATTGAGATAATTGCTACTGCTAGAATCATGGCTGCAATTGTACCAAATTCTGGTACTACGACTCCATCTTTAATATCGACTTCAGTTGAAGCGGTATATTTTGGATCGTCAAATTGTTTTGCACTTACCGTGTAGAATCCATCTTGTTTCCATAGTGGTCCGCCAGTGGTGATTACTTTGGTAAATTCACCATTGAGCATTGGTGTTACTTGCGCAACAGATACCACATTTCCATTTGGTGCAGTTATTGTCAAAGTAATATCTTGACTTACTCTATCAGTTGTACCTTCTATGTTGATTGTTGTAGATCCTATAACAGCATCTGCATAAATTTCAAGTCCTTTATCTATTGCAACATTTGGAGTAACATATACTAGTCCTGATTCCATATTGGTTTCAGTCACAAGAGTTTTTTTTGCCATTCCGTTTGTTACTTCAACAAGCACCTTTAGTGTATACAATGAGTTTTGCTGTGGGCTTTGCATAGCCTTGATTGTGTAGAATCCATTTTCAGTCCATGTTGGGCCTATCTTGAATTCTGTTGCAAATTCTCCATTGACATCTGGCGAAACTTGACCAATTCCTACTACATTATTTCCACTTGGAGATGTTACTCTAAATGTAATGTCTGTAATTTTTGAAATTGTCTTGCCTGTTACCGTTATGGTATCTGAGTTTCTATCAGCTTTGGCAGTAATACTCATTCCTTGACTTTGAGCAAAAGCATCTTGTTGAATTGAGGTCATTGAAATTAATGACAATGCCATGAGGGCTATCGCCATTGATGTTGTAGAACGTTTAAAATTCATCCTAATTCAACTTCTGATATCTTGTTATTTATGTATATTTAAAAATAGAAAAAAAGATGAAATTTAGTATCTTGGCATAATGCTAAGTCTTGACTTTGCAGATACTGCAATTGTTGAGATAATTGCTACTGCTAGAATCATGGCTGCAATTGTACCAAATTCTGGAACTACAAATGTACCGATTATTTCGATCTCTTCAGCTCCTGCTGGGAATGCTATGGTAAGAACTCTGTTCATTGATGATATTGTTTCATCAAAGTCCACTTCTTCTCCATCAACTAAGACAAAGAAATCGTCATCTTCATTATTCATTGTTGCATCCAACACAGATCTTGGGATTGTCAGGGTTAGTGAACCATCATTTGTTGCATCAATTGATACAATGAGTGAATTTGCTTCAACATCAGGTACGATGCTTAATAATTTTCCACCTGTAATTGTGTATTTTATTAAATCATTAGATCCTTCAACTGAAACTGTTTTGTCAGTTACATTAGAACTGCTTTTTGGTGGGACCATCGTAGATCCTCCAAATTCAAATGATGTTGTTGCTATACGATTTTGGGTTCCATATGTGACTTCAACTGTATAAGTTCCGGCTGTTCTCATTGTTCCACCCGCAGTAATTTCAGCACTGAATTTCTTATCAACGCCTACTGTAAGTTGAGCAAGAGCAACAATAGCCTTGTCATTCTTAACTATCAAACTTACTGGAGTACCAGAATACAGATCTCTCACTTCACCTGTTACTAGAATTGTTTCACCTTCTGAATATGATGATTTGTCCGTAGTAACAACAATCGAGTTTTGTATTTGTCCAAACACTGGTGTCATGCCAATACTTGCAATCAAAATTGCAGATAAGGTAAACACCATTAGATGAGCTTTCATCAATTTTAGGCGAAAAATTATGCTATTTAAGGTTGTGATAAAATTTATTGACTAAAAAGAAAAAACACAATCTCTGCCGAATTTCAGATTAGATATATATTAACCCGAGCGTGAGTTTTTGACAGTTTGTGTGTGTTATTTACCATTACATTTAATGTTCTACGTGGAGGTTTTATAGATGGCAACTAAAAAAAATCAAGTTTTAGTTCCTGATCATATCTATGTTCCAAAACATGAGATTATTTCAAAACAAGAAGCTGAAGGTGTTTTAAAAAAATACAATTGTAAACCTACAGAATTACCCTTAATCTTTGTAAACGATCCTGCAATTTTAGGGCTAGGAATAAAACCTGGTGATATGATAAAGATCACCAGAAAAAGTCCCACTGCTGGTGAGAGCTTCTATTATCGATACGTGGTGGAAGTATAATGGTGGACCCTTCTACAAAACGTTGGCCAGTAATTCAAGATATTTTAAAACGTGAAGGTATTGCACGTCAACATTTGAACTCCTTCGATGAATTTTTAGAAAGAGGATTACAAAGTATCATCAATGAAGTAGGACAAATTGATATTGAAAATGCTGAATACCCTTACAAAATTCAACTAGGAAAAGTTAAACTTCAACAACCAAGAATGATGGAACTTGATGGTTCTATTACCCATATTACTCCAGCTGAGGCAAGACTGAGAAATGTTTCATATTCTGCACCTGTAATGATGGAGGCAAGTGTTGTAGAGGATGGAAAAATTTTGGAATCAAGGTTTGTTCATATTGGTGATGTACCAGTAATGGCAAAATCAAATGCGTGTATATTACATAATTTCTCCACTCAAAAATTAATTGAACATGGAGAAGATCCAAATGATCCCGGTGGCTATTTTATCATTAATGGTTCTGAAAGAGTCATTGTAGGATTAGAAGATCTTTCATATAACAAAATTATTGTTGACAGAGAGACTGTTGGTGGAAATATTGTTTTCAAAGCTAAAGTGTATTCATCAATTGTTGGTTATCGTGCAAAATTAGAACTTGTTATGAAAAATGACGGTTTGATTGTAGCTAGAATTCCAGGCTCCCCCGTTGACATTCCGGTTGTTACATTAATGAGAGCACTTGGATTAGAATCTGATAGAGAAATTGCTGCAGTAGTTTCATTAGTAGATGATCTTCAAGATGAATTGGAAGGCTCTTTTGAAAAAGCAGGAGACGTTTCAACTTCTAAAGATGCTATCGTTTACATCAGTAAAAGAATCGCACCTGGAATGTTAGAGGAATTCCAAATTAAACGTGCTGAGACTTTGCTTGACTGGGGTCTATTACCACATCTGGGTAAACATCCTGAGAATAGAAAAGAAAAAGCACAATTCTTAGGTGAAGCTGCTTGTAAACTATTAGAATTAAAACTCGGTTGGATTACTCCTGATGATAAGGATCATTATGGAAATAAAGTAATCAAATTTGCAGGACAAATGTTGGCAGATCTCTTTAGAACTGCATTTAGGAATCTGGTTAGAGACATGAAATACCAATTAGAAAGATCTGGTCAAAAACGAGGAATTAATGCAGTAGCTGCTGCAATCCGTCCTGGAATTATTACTGATAAACTAAATAATGCAATTGCCACTGGAAACTGGGGACGAGGACGTGTAGGTGTTACCCAATTACTTGATAGAACAAACTATCTTTCAACAATTAGTCATCTTAGAAGAATTCAATCTCCTCTTAGTAGAACCCAACCAAACTTTGAGGCAAGAGATTTACATGCAACTCACTTTGGAAGAATTTGTCCAAGTGAAACTCCAGAAGGCTCAAACTGTGGTTTGGTAAAAAATCTTGCGCTGTCTGGAATTATTTCAGTTAATGTCCCATCTGAAGAAATTGTAGAAAAACTCTATGATCTTGGAACTGTACATTTCTTTGATGCAAAAGATGATTTGAAGAAAGACGGAACCCGAGTATTTGTAGATGGTCGTCTAATTGGATATTTCAAAGATGGTCAAGAATTGGCCGAATCTCTAAGAGACCTAAGGAGAAATTCAAAAATTCATCCTCACGTTGGAATCTCATTTCATAAATCCGATATTGAAGGTTCAACAAGAAGACTTTATGTAAATTGCAATGCTGGTCGAGTTTTACGACCATTAATAATTATCAAAGATAACAAATCATTATTGACACAAGATCTCTTAGATAAAATCTCTAAGAAATTACTTTCTTGGACTGATCTATTGAGAATGGGTGTCTTAGAAATGATTGATGCCAATGAAGAAGAAAACTGTTATGTCACTTTAGATGAAAAAGATACAAAGAAACATACCCACCTTGAAGTATTTCCTCCAGCAATCTTAGGTGCAGGAGCTTCTATCATTCCATATCCCGAGCATAACCAGTCTCCAAGAAATACATACGAGTCTGCAATGGCAAAACAAAGTTTAGGATTCTCAACACCAATGATGAACACTAGTACTTATGTTAGACAACACTTTATGCTATATCCACAAGTCCCAATTGTAAATACAAAAGCAATGAAGCTTTTAGGATTAGAAGATAGACCTGCAGGTCAGAACTGTGTAGTTGCAGTACTTCCATTTGATGGTTATAATATCGAAGACGCAATTGTACTTAGTAAAGCATCTGTTGATAGAGGTTTGGGAAGAACTTTCTTCTATAGAATTTATGATGCTGAGGCAAAACAATACCCCGGTGGGATGCGTGACACTTTTGAAATCCCTAACGCTGAAGATAACATTAGAGGTTACAAGGGAGAGCGTGCATATAGATTGCTTGAAGAAGATGGCGTTGTTGCATCAGAAGCCCCAGTAAAGGGCGGTGATATTCTAATTGGAAAAACAAGTCCTCCTAGATTCATGGAAGAATACAAAGAATTTGAATCATCTGGTCCATACAGAAGAGATACTTCAATTGGTGTTAGACCATCTGAAACTGGCGTTGTGGATACTGTAGTTATGACTCAATCAAATGAAGGCGGAAAAATGTATAAAATTAGAGCAAGAGATATGAGGATTCCTGAAATTGGCGATAAGTTTGCATCAAGACACGGACAAAAAGGTGTGCTTGGGATTTTAGCAAAAGCTGAAGACTTACCATATACTGCAGAAGGCATGTCTCCTGATGTTTTAATTAATCCCCATGCATTCCCATCACGAATGACTGTTGGAATGATGATGGAATCTATTTGTGGTAAAGCTGCTGCATTTCGTGGAAAACGATTTGATGGTTCAGCATTTGTTGGAGAAAAAATGGATGAAGTAAAAGAGGTAATGGATACACACGGTTTCAAATATTCTGGTAAAGAAATAATGTATGATGGAAGAACTGGGAAACCATTTCCGGTTGATGTCTTTGTTGGAGTTGTATACTATCAAAAACTTCACCATATGGTTGCAGATAAAATTCATGCAAGAGCACGTGGACAAGTTCAGATGTTAACTAAACAACCTACTGAAGGTAGAGCAAGAGGTGGTGGATTAAGATTTGGTGAAATGGAAAGAGACTGCTTGATTGCTTATGGTGCTTCAATGATTCTAAAAGATAGATTATTAGATGAATCTGACAAATCTGACATCTTTGTATGTGAAAGATGTGGATTGGTTGCTTATCATGATGTTAAACAAAGAAAATATGTCTGCAGAGTTTGTGGTGATAAAGCCAAAGTCTCTTCAGTATCTGTAGCATATGCATTCAAATTACTCTTGCAAGAAATGCAAAGTCTTAACGTTGCACCACGTCTATTAATTAAGGAGAAAATTTAATGTCACTTCAGGCAATCAAATCAATTGATGGGATTCGTTTTTCAGTATGGTCTCCAACAGAAGTTAGGAAATACTCTGTTGCCGAAATTACTGCACCTGAAACATATGATGAAGATGGAATGCCGGTTCAGGGAGGTCTTATGGATGGACGTCTTGGTACTCTTGAACCTGGACAAAAATGTCTAACTTGTGGAAATACCGCAGCTAGATGTCCTGGCCACTTTGGACATATTGAACTTGCAGAACCAATATTGCATATTGCATTTATTGATAACATCTACAAACTATTACAATCAACATGTCGTTCTTGTGCAAGACTCAAAGTTCCACAAGAAGATTTAGATGAATTCAAAAAAATCAAAGATAAGCATGCCGCGTATACTGTGATTTCTCAAAAACGTATTCCGGAGCAAATTATAGAAAAAGCAAAGAAAGCAAAAGAATGTCCTCACTGTGGAAAGACACAGTATGAATTAGTCTTTACAAAACCAACTATATTTGTTGAAAAAACCGAAATTGGTGAACATAGATTACTTCCAATTACAATCAGAGAAAGATTTTCACAAATTCTTGATGAAGATTTAATGTTGTTATCATATGATCCTGTTACTGCAAGACCTGAATGGTTTATCCTTCAGGCATTACCTGTACCACCTGTAACTGTAAGACCATCAATCATTCTTGAGACAGGAATAAGATCTGAAGATGACTTGACACACAAAATGGTTGACATCATTAGAGTCAATCAAAGATTAAAAGAAAGCAAAGAGGCGGGAACCCCACCACTTATCGTGCAAGACCTGGTTGACTTGTTACAATATCATTCTACAACATATTTTGATAATGAAGTCTCTGGAATTCCTCAAGCACACCATCGTTCAGGACGTCCACTTAAAACTTTGACTCAAAGACTCAAAGGAAAAGAAGGACGATTTAGAGGATCACTCTCTGGAAAGAGAGTTGATTTTTCAAGTAGAACTGTAATTTCACCTGATCCTAACTTGGATTTATCTGAAGTTGGTGTTCCTGAACAAGTTGCCATGAAATTAACAATTCCTGAAATTGTTACAGAATGGAATATTGAGAGAATGCAAAAACTTGTAATTAATGGACCTGAAAAATTTCCAGGTGTAAATTATATTGTTAGACCTGATGGTGTAAAGATTAGATTAGATTTTGTAGAGGACCGTTCAACTATCGCAGAAACTCTTGAAATTGGTTATCTGATTGAAAGGCATCTTGCAGATGGTGATATTGTCATGTTTAACAGACAACCTTCACTTCACCAAATGTCTATCATGGCTCACTATGTCCGAGTTCTCCCAGGTAAAACTTTCAGATTGCACCCTTCAGTGTGTCCTCCATATAACGCAGACTTTGATGGGGATGAAATGAACCTACACGTTCCTCAAAGTGAGGAAGCAAGAGCAGAAGCGATTCTTTTGATGAGGGTTCAAGATCAATTAATCTCTCCTAGATATGGTGGTCCAATCATTGGAGCACTAAGAGACTTTGTAACTGGTGCATATCTTCTAACTAAAGACGAAACAATACTTTCTGTTCAGGAATTCTCAAACCTTGCAATGCTTGGTGGTTACAAAGATATACTTCCAAAACCTGCTACAAAAACAAAAGATGGTCCAGCATACACTGGAAAACAACTATTTTCACTATTCCTCCCAAAAGACTTCAACTACGTCCTTACATCAAAATGGTCCAAGGGAACAAATGGTCCTGCAAAAGATGTTGTGATTAAAAACGGTGAACTAATCAGCGGTGTGATTGATAAAACATCCATTGGTGCAGAAGAACCAGAAAGTGTCTTGCACAGAATTACAAAAGACTATGGAAATGCAGTTGGCAAGAATTTCTTAAACTCTATTCTCATTATGGTCAAACAATTCATTACAAGTTATGGATTTAGTTATGGGTTTGGTGATCTTGAAGTACCAGAAAAAGAAAAACAGCAGATTCTTGATGACATTCAAGCAACTTATGATATTGTGTCTGATTTGACTGATCAATATGAAAAAGGAACTCTTAAACTCACAAGAGGTATGAAACCTGAAGAGGCACTTGAGGCATACATTGTAAATGAATTGGGTAAGGCAAGAGACAAAGCTGGTTCTACTGCAAACCATTCTCTTGATGATTCCAATGCTGGTAAAATTATGGCTACAACTGGTGCCAGAGGTTCATCATTAAATGTAGGTCAAATGGCAGGTGCATTAGGACAACAGTCCAGGAGAGGTAACAGACTTCATGATGGTTATCACAATCGTGCATTGACACATTTCCAAGAACATGACAATAATCCAGATGCACACGGATTTGTAAAATCCAATTATAGAGAAGGTCTATCTGCGTTAGAATTTTTCTTCCACGCAATGGGTGGTCGTGAAGGACTTGTAGATACTGCAGTTAGAACGCAACAAAGTGGTTATATGCAACGTAGATTGATCAATGCATTAGAACATATTCGATTAGAGTATGATGGAACAGTAAGAGATCCGCATGGCCATATTGTACAATTTCTTTATGGTGAAGATGGGATAGATGTTGCAAAAAGTGATCATGGTGAAGCATTCAACGCTCATAGATTAGCTGAATCTCAAACCATGATTGATTCTGGTAAAAAGGCAACAAAAGATGAGATTGATACTTTAATTAAAAAATATGCAAAGACGTTCAGTCCAAGACTCACTTCGTTGATATCTGAAGCCTTGCATGAATCTAGTCTAAGTAAAGATGGCGTAGAAGCAGTTTGTAAGAAGGGGTTATCTCTTTACAACAAAGCTAAAGTCGAACCTGGACAAGCAGTAGGAATTATCACTGCTCAATCAATTGGTGAACCTGGTACTCAAATGACTTTGAGGACATTCCACTTTGCTGGAATTAAAGAAAGAAATGTAACCTTGGGCCTTCCAAGATTAATTGAATTAGTTGATGCAAGAAAGAAACCAGTTACTCCAACTATGGATATTTATCTTGATAACGAATCAAAAAAATCTCGAGAAAAAGCAATTGAAGTTGCAAGAAATGTATTACAAACTAAAATTAGTGCATTAATTGCAAACAGTGAAACTGACTATGCCACTGAAATTAAATTAATCCTAAGTGAAAATAGACTAAGAGAAAGAGGATGCTCAATTGCTGAAGTTGAGGCATCACTTGCATCAAACAAGAAATTCAAAATGGAAACAGTTGGTGAACTAATTACTCTCAAACTAGTTGAAGAGTCTGACACTGCAACAGTAATTGCAATTAGAAATAAAGTTCTAAACACTACAGTGAAGGGAGTTCCAGATATTGAACGTGTAACCCTTGTCCAAAAAGATGATGAATGGGTTATCCAGACAACTGGTTCTAACATTGCTAAAGTACTTGAAGTAAAAGGCATTGATAAAACAAATGTACGAACAAACAATGTGTTTGAAATAGCAGGAACTCTTGGAATTGAAGCTGCGAGAAATGCATTGATTAACGAACTCAATCATACTCTAGGTGATCAAGGATTGGAGGTTGATAATAGATACATCATGCTAGTATCTGATTTGATGTGCTCAAGAGGTTACATGCAACAAATTGGTAGACACGGAATTGCAGGTACCAAAGATAGTGTTCTTGCAAGAGCAGCATTTGAAATTACAGTTCCTACAATTGCACATGCTGCACTTGGAGGAGAAGTAGAACAACTCAAAGGTATCACTGAAAATGTAATTGTTGGCAGTAACATTCCAATTGGAAGCGGAACTGTTGACCTATACATGCAAGTAAGCAAGAAAAAATAAACTAGTGATAACTATGGCTGATGAAATTACTAATCTAATGAACAATAGCAAAGATAAGATAGTTTTACTTCGATTGCGAAACACTAAAACTATTCAAGGAATTCTAAAAGACTTTGACATTCATATGAATTTGACATTAGAAGATGCTGAAGATGTAACTGGTGAAAAACATGAGAAGATTGGCAAGACCCTACTACGTGGAGATAACATTTTACTAATTTCTCTTCCTGAAGAAAAATCTTAGAATTAATCCATCAAACATTAAATTCAATCTTTGATAATTAATGACATGTATCTTTTTTTTATGATAATTTCATTGATTTTGCTTCCTGTATTTGGTGAACCTATTCCTGATTATAAAAATCCGTACTCTCCAATATTTACAGATAAGCCCATGTATTCTTGGACTGACAAAATAAAAATGACTATCATTGCTCCCAGTTGGAATACTGATAGACACTTAATTGATTCAATTGGCGATACACATGATCATCCAATTAAAATTTCAACAAGAGAGCACTCCCTTGAACCATATAGATTTACAGAAACTGACGTTAACTCGGGAATTTTTAAAGCTGAAGTAATCCTTACAGGATTTGCACATGACGCAGATGGGGATGGCTACATTGATACCACTCCTAGAACCATGGGTACTGGTCCAACAAGCGGATTTTTAGAAGTCGATAGGGATTCAGCAGTCACCATATCCTTTGAATTTGCAGACGGAGTAATCTTAACTGAATCAGCACCAGTAAGCTGGAATATTGGAACTATTCAATTTAATCAGGAAATTTTTCTCTTAGATGATGCTGTAACTATTCGTATAATTGATTCTGATATGAATCTCAATCCTGAAGCGTTAGATCATATTCCGATTCAAGTTTCATCAAACTCTGATATTGCAGGAATAGAAGTTGACGGAGTTGAGACATCAGAAAATTCTGGAATGTTTGTCGCAACAATTTTTCTATCACCTACTTCAACTAGTAGTGGAAATCGACTTTATTCAGCACTTGGTGATAATATCTCTGCAAAATATAATGATTATACTTTACCAAAACCATACTCCGTTTCAGATAATCTACAAATAGAAACTTCTGCCCTTGTTGACTCTTCTATCCCTCCAATAGAGCGAATAGAAAATCTTCCCATCAAATTTTCTGATGGGTTAGGAAATTCATTACAATCATTTTCATCAGATAATCAGTTACAAATAGTTGGAACTATAGCTAACCCAAATGATTTTGAACAAAAGTTTGTCTATCTATTTCAGGTAAAAAATGACAATAATGTTGTAGAATCAATCTCTTGGGTTCAAGGTCAATTGTCATCTGCACAAAGTCTTGACGTTTCTCAATCATGGACTCCAAAAAAATCTGGTCTTTATAAAATTGAGACATTTGTCTGGGATTCTCTTATAGATCCAATTGTGTTGGCACCAATAATGTCTACTTTGATCACAGTTGAATGAAAAGTATGATTCCTACGTGATTATTAAATATAAAATTACAAAATTTTTTGTGTGTTAGGATATTTGCTTGGGGTAACATTAGTGTTAACCGTACTGTCTCCTTTAAGTTTCTCGGATGTTTTTGCTGAAACGTTTCTTGTAAATACCGATAAACAATCCTACAATACTGGTGACTCCATCACTATTTCTGGGGAAATTCTTGATTTTGGAATGCCGGTAATAGCTCTGAGCATCTATGATCCTGATGAAAAAATTTTGTCTGCAAACAATTTGGAAATCTCACCTGAAAAAATATTTACAAAGACAATTCATCTTGACTCTCCATTTTATGAAAAAACCGGGGAATATCGAATAAAACTAGATTATGGGCAAATCTCCAAAAATAACTATTTTACAATAGGGGATAATTCCGCAAAAACTCAAGTCCCTGTTCAGATAACCGAAAAACCAGAAATTTCTCTTCTTTACACCGACAAAAATCAATACGCTGACAATGATATGATACACATCACAGGTCTTGTTTCTGCATTAGATTCACCTACTGCATTGATAGGAATTTATGATCCATATGGAATGCCTGCAGGATTTTATTTTGGAACAATAGACTCTGATTTGGAATTTTCAACCAGTTTTCTTGTAAAAGATGGTGTCAATTTTAGAACAGAAGGAACATACTCGATTAAAGCTCATTATGGAGAATCTGAAATAATATCTTTTTTTGACTATTACAAAGAATCTCAAACTGTAACTGATGAAACAATTGATGAAACAATTGATGAAACAATTGATGAAACAATTGATGAAACAATTGAAATAGAAATTGATATCTCAAAAC
>JAOTSS010000098.1 GCA_029864805.1 Candidatus Nitrosopumilus sp.
AAATATTCTATAACATTTTCCTTGTCGGCATCAATTAGGACAAAATCAAAAAAATCTTTGTATTCTTTTTGTAAATTTAATTCTCTTAGTATTTGCATTGCCAATCCCTTCTTTATGGTAATTGCATCTGCAATTCCAGCTTTTTGAAAATTCTCCTTTGCTTTTTTGATCTTATTTGGATTTTGCTCAATTGTAATGATTTTACCTGATTGTTCATAGATAGCCTCTGCACACCATATGGTGGAATATCCTGTTGACGTCCCAACTTCAAGCATATTTTTTGCATTTTTTAGACGTAAAATCATGTTTAGTAATTCACCTGTTTCTTTTGTAATTGCAAGCATTCTGTCTTCAGGGGCAACATTGATTTGTCTTAATTTTTCCAGCGTTGACTGTTCTTCCAATTTCTCAAGGATGTTGAAAATTGACTTCATCATACCGTATTTGTAATTTTAAAATAATTTAACCATGTCTTCATGCATTACAATCTTGACTTAAAATTTAGTGTAAAACTCAAAGATATCCAACTTTCGCTACCTACTCCATCTCCATCTTCATCAAATCTAAGAGGATCTGGTGGTAAAAATGTGAATCTTTTTTGTAGAATATCTTTGCAATCCAAGTCAGGTAAACTAGAAGGAATGCAAAAATCAGAATATGAAATATCAAAATCATTTTGAGTATCTTGAACAGATACACCAAAATCAGAAATATAATTTACTGCGCATCCTTACGTTTGTTCCAAGTAGATAACAAAATTTCTAAAGCATCATACACATCAATTTTGTCAGACTTTATTTGATCTATTACTTCTCGTCATCATTGTAAGTTTGTTTTGTATTTGATGAATATTTTTTTGTAATGTTTGGTATTCTTGGACCAAGAATGTTAAGAACAATTCCCAATATTGCAAGAAAATAATATTCATAACCTATTGCCATGCCTATAGCTGCAGCAAACCAAATACTTGCGGCAGTTGTAAGATTAAAAATTTTCTTTCTATCGCCTCTGATTATCATTCCTCCTCCAAGAAAACCAATTCCTGCAACAACGTATGCTGCTATTCTTGATGTTGAATTGGGATCCACGTTAGCCGAAAGATATGTGAACATCATAGAACCTGCAATAACTAGTATGTACGTACTAATTCCTGCAGACTTTCCTCTACTTTCTCTTTCAACACCAATTAAGAATCCACCAATAATCGCAATCGCAAAACCAATTGCAATTGTGAGTTCATCACCTCTGAAGAACACATCTAAAAATTCTTCTGACATGGTAGTTTCAATATTGAATTAGAGATATGAACTATGTGTAATTTGTTTTCATAACTAATCAACGGTTTTACAACAAGAATCATAATACAATTTTTATATTTTCAAAATTCTTTACAATCTTTTCCCAGTATTTCATAATTATAGTATAAATTATGTCAAATTACGTGTGATTATATTTTTATAAATATTGGATTTTTATCAATTTTTTTGTAATATTATTCCATTCTCATGCTAAGATTATGCCAAAAATTGAAGAATTATAATAACTTAAAAATTTGAAGACAGCATGCATTTTTCATAACTAATTGACTAAGTCTGCATCTTTTCCATATTTACTGATGCACATAAATCTGATTATATATTTTCTAAATTAGAAATTGATTGGAATACTTCATGGATATTTACTGGAAGGCTCAGGAAGTAATATTTGGACCAGATCCATTGTAAGATCTTTATGTAAAAATGGAGAAACAGTTCATCTTGTATGTCAAGAAAATCATCCTGAGAACTATGATTTCATATCAGAGTATCGTTGTTATTCGAATGATTCAGTCGAAATAAAACTAAATCGAGAGGTTCCATACAAAGGCAAATGTATTATGCATAAACCACAATTAGGGGGCACATTACCAGTTTATGTCTGGGACAAATACGAGGAATTCTCCAATGTTGTACCTATGACTGAATTATCAAATACTGCAATTGAGGATTATGTTGAGCAAAATACAAAAGTTGTTCTGAAAATAATAAATGATTATGAGTTAACAGCACTTCACGTTAATCACGCAGTGTTAATGTCAGTGGTGGCCCAAAGAATCAATAAAATAACCTCCATTCCTTTTGCCATAATGCCACATGGCAGTGCAATTGAATATGCTGTAAAAAAGGATAAAAGATTCTTGGATCTTGCCACAAAGGCGTTTGACTCTGCTAAAAAAATTTTTGTTGTCAGCACAGAAATGGAAAATAGAATATCATCTATTTTTCAAACCATCCCAAACATCGACCAGAAAATGACATACTTGAATTTAGGCGTAGATACAAGTATTTTCAAACCAATTTTGCCGGAATTACGTCATCAAAATATTGAAAAATTATTTCAAAGATTGAAATATTTACCCCGTGGTAAAAACGATGAACAGTTAAACAGATTAAGAAAAAATCTTAGTTCTACTTTACAATTAAAAGAACTAAGCAAAATAATCTCTTCGACTACTGATTACCAAATGAAATGTCCCGATATTGACGCTGAAGCAAAACTAGAGAAAATTGACTGGACTCATGATAAAGTGATTTTATTTGTGGGGCGTTTGATAACAAGTAAGGGAATTCAATCAGTTATTGCAACTTTGCCTTTGATATTTCATCTACATCCAAATGCAAGATTGATAGTTGTAGGTCATGGTCCATCACGTGAAATAATGGAGATCTTTTTGTGGGCATTAGAAAATAATGAAAGAGAATTAGTCCAGAAAATTGGTACATGGGGAAAATCGCTTGAGGGAAATTCAGATGACAAATCTTCCTTTGAAGATGTCTCATCATTTTTTAATCAATTAGAAAAAAATAATGAATTAGACTCCTATTATGAAAAAGCTCACAAATATCTTAGATCAGACAAAGTAATCTTTACAGGCTATTTGGGACATGAAGAGTTACGTTATCTTTATCCTTGTTGTGATGTGGCAATTTTTCCTTCGGTTGTGATGGAAGCAGGACCTCTTGTATTTTTAGAAGCCCTAGCATCAGGTTGTTTTCCATTGGGAACTTATTTTGGAGGAATGGCAGTAAACATTGATTCAATTTCTGACAATCTACCAAAAGAAATTTCAGATTTGATGAAAATAAGCATAGAAAGGGATAGAAAGCAATTTGATATTGTCAAAAAAATCAATGATTCCCTTTTACTTGATGGAAAATATCGATTTGTGTTAAGTAAAACTGCCAAAGAATTGTATGATTGGAGCAGTGTCGGTGAAAAAATCTCATCAGAACTTAATTCAATGAACCAATAGTTTTTCTTTATGCGTAAACTTGTATGTGATTATGAAATCAATTCTCTAAAATCAATGCCTTGTTGAATTATGGTTATGCAGTATTGGAATCTGAGATTAGAAAAATAATCAATTGAATATGACTTGATTACTACATTGGATTCTTGTATGAGATTAGTCAGGGTAGAACTCCTTGGTATATGATGTTCAGGAATTATTCCAGGTAGCTCATTGACATGTCTGGAATTCAATTACTTGAAGAAAAGAAGATCAAAATATTAGATCTTAACAAAATTTATGAAAAATCACGAAACAAGCTGGTTCTTATATGAAATAGAGTAAGTTACTATAGGTATTATTTTTTGGTTTTAGAAGTTATCACTGCAGGCAATATTTGTAGACGTTGTGGAAAAAATGTCATGCTGACTGACAATGTCACCGGGGAACGGTTTTGTGGAAAATGTGGCTATGTGATCACTGAGACGCTGCAAGATTCAGGTCCTGAATGGAGATCATTTTCAAAAGAAGGAGGGGCCGATCCTACC
>JAOTSS010000057.1 GCA_029864805.1 Candidatus Nitrosopumilus sp.
TTTACCTCTCTTCCAGCCTTCAACTGGTTTTACTCTAAGGACATCGGGACCAAGAGTTGTACAGATTTCTACACATAGTGCACATCCGATACATCTTTGTTCATCAATGTCTGGAAGTATTGCTATTGGCATTACAAAATTAAGATTGGTTAGTTACTATTTAAACTATGATTGAAATTCATAACTCTGTTATGAAAAAGATCGATCCAAAAAACGTGCGCAGAATTTAGATTAAAAAATTTAAAAAACAAAAAGATAACGTGTTTTGCACGTTTATTTTCTCATTGCGTCTATTTGACCAGATGTAACCCAGTCAAGTAATTCTGCAGATGAAGGATTTAGATCTGCTTTCTGATTCATCAGATTGTTTACCCAAATCCAGTTAAGTTGGTTTAGGAGTGGTTTGTTTGCTTCGTCACCAGCACGTGTTTTAGCGACGACTGCTTGATCTTGTTGTCCTAACCATTCTTGGAAGCTTCTTCCCATGAGGTTCAAATCTTAGCTTACACTAATTAAAGCTTGTGTAGATTCTATGACAAGCATAATGATCGGATAGACTCTAAGAAGGTTTTAACGTCGATAAAAAGTCATCATAATTCTTGAATGTTAAAGTTTTAGGAGCCGCAAATGAAGTTGGCAGATCAGGATTTTTAGTTAATTGTGATGGAACAAAGCTCTTGTTAGATTATGGAGTATTATTTGGCAGAAGAGGATCACCCCCACAATATCCACTTCATGTAAAACCCAAAGATTTGGATGCAATAATTATCACTCATGCTCATTTAGACCATTCAGGGAATGTACCGTCGTTGTTTGTTAGTGGTAGCACTGATGTTTATGCAACTCCACCAACATTTGATTTATCAAAATTACTAATTGAGGATATGCTAAAAATTGAAAAAAATTCACATCCGTTTGACCTGCCTGAAGTAAACAACATGATGAAAAATGCAAAAGAGATTGGATTTAAGCAAAAAATTACCAAAGATAACGCAACTTTTGAGCTAAGAGAATCAGGCCATGTGATTGGTGGAAGTACAGTTTTAGTGGAATCAGAGAAAAAACGGCTATTTTACACAGGAGATATCAAGACCCATGGTTCAAGAATGCTTCGAAAGATGGATTTGGACATTGGAGAAATTGATATGTTGATTACTGAAAGCACATATGCAAAAACGGAGCAAAAACCTAGAAAAGAATCAGAAACAGAATTAATAGAATTTGCAAACGAAGTAATGGATAGAAAAGGAATATTATTTATTCCATCATTTTCAGTTGAGCGTTCTCAAGAGATTGCATGTGTTTTAAGAAGTGCAAATTTCAAACACAAAATCATAATGGATGGAATGGCATTAAAAGTAAATGAAATTATGTTCAGGCATCCAGAATATCTCAGAGACCCAAAAATATTTTCAGATGCAATAAAGAGTGCAACCTCAATTACAGATCATGCAGATAGAAAAAGAGCAATGGAAGAACCATGTGTTGTGATATCACCAGCAGGAATGCTAGTTGGCGGGAATGCAGTATATTATTTACAGCAATTATCTTTTGATAGTAAAAATGGGATAGCTCTTGTTTCCTATCAAGGAGAGGGAACACCAGGTAGAAAATTGCTAGATATTGGAAAAGTTTCAACCAGAGGAAAAGATCTTAATGTAGAGGCTGAAGTGAAACAATTTGAATTTTCAGGGCATGCCGATAAAAAAGAATTATTTGATATGATCAAAAAAATTAAGGGAAACCCCAAAGTCTTGACTGTTCATGGTGATTCTGAATCATGCGAGATATTTGCACAAGAGATTCATGAAAAATTTGGTTTAGAAGCATTTTCACCTGCGGTAAACGATGAAATAACCATCTAACATGCAGAAAAAGTGTACAATAAATGTTGAAAATTCAATAAACAGTGGCCAGATATTTCTTTGGAAAAAAACTAGAGACTATTGGTATGGAGTAAATGGTCAAGATATTCTCCGCGTAGATAAAAACGGAGTTGTTAATTCTTTTCAAAATTCAAAAATAGATTTTTTTAGAAAAAATGATAATTTAGATGAAATACTAAAATCTATTTCAAAAGACAAAACGGTAAGAAAAGCTGTAAAAGAATATTCGGGGTTAAGAATCCTTAGACAAGATCCTTTTCAATGTTTAATTTCATTTATTGTGTCATCAAATTCCAACATACAAAAAATCAAAACAAACTTGGAAAAATTATCCAAAAAGTTTGGAGTCAAAGTTACATATGAAAATGAAGAGTTTTTTTTATTTCCTAAGGCAGAAAAACTTGCCATAGCACCAATTAATGAAATTAAAAGTTGTGGTGTTGGATATAGAGCTAAATTTATCAAAGAAGCAGCAAAGATGATTTTATTAGGAAAAATTGATTTTGAAATATTGAAAAAATATAATTATCAAGAAACCAAAGATGTTATTCGTACAATTCCAGGAGTCGGAAACAAAGTTGCAGATTGCATAATGTTATTTTCATTAGAAAAGCTAGAAGCATTTCCACTAGATAGATGGATGATTAGAATTTTAGAAAAATATTATTCAAACAAATTTCAAATAGATACTAAAACAATTACGGAAAAACAATATGAAATTTTACATAAAAAAATTCTAAACTATTTCGGACCATATGCAGGTTATTCACAACAATTTCTCTTCAAAATGGAAAGAGAGAATTATCAAAAGAAGTGGCTGTAAACCCTTAAAATGGTAATTAATTGCTAGGTTTTTGGGCCTATAGCTCAGCATGGATAGAGTGTTGGACTTCTAATCCAATGGTCAAGGGATCGAAGCCCTTTGGGCCCATTTAACAAAATTATTTATTCTAATTCAGATGTAATGTTTTGTGAAAGACATAGAATTCAAACTTGATTCAACGGAGATTCATCCAAATTCTGAAATCAAAGGAACAATTTTGGTTTCATATCCTGGAAGATATGATGGAGTTGTAATTAACACTCAGATTTTAGATTCAAATGAGCATATTGTATACAAATCATACAATGGAAAAAACATATCACAGAACGTTTCAAGATTATTCATCAACAAAGATGTGATGCCAGAAAATAAAGCAGAGTTTACTGCATTGATTAAATTTGATCCAAAACAGGAGCATGAAGTAAAATTCAGAGCATCAATTATTGAACAACACAAAGAAATTGAAAGTCAAATAATATTTGCAAAGTATTCTAACTAGAATCTACTCTTTTCTACTATTACAGAGCCAGTCATCCATGGATGGGGCTGACAATGATAATGAACTTCTTGAGGTTCAGTAAATAGAAATTCATAAGAATCACCAGGCTTGAGAACACCAGTAGAACCAAAATCACCACTATAACTATCAGAATGTCTGTGATCAGGAGTTACCGTATGCGCGGTATCATCATTGTTTTGCCAAACCACTAGGTTAGTGAATTCCAATGTTGCTGTTGCTTTATTTGGAACATAGTTTTCATTGCCTTCAATCACGGCACCTGGAACAATTTCAATTAGAAGGGTATCCTCAGGATGCAAGATATGATCAGACACGGATGGTTTTGCCAAAGATTCTGGCAGATAAAATGAGGTATAAAATACAACTGACGCAGACATGCCAATTATAAGTGCAATTAGCCCAATGCCATAAGCATGACTTGAGGTAGGAGCACTCATAATTTTTTTACGCCTCTCAAGTTCTTATAAAGTTTCTTTAGAAATTTTGAGATCATGGTTTTGGAAGGTCCCCAGAACCTAGATCTAGATTGTTATTAGCACCAACTCCCAAATCTGCTTGAGTCTTGGGTACTGGAACTTCTGGTGCCAATTCTTTTGGTTCAGATTTTCCCTCAGACAGAGAATCGCCTTTTGAAAGTTTGCTTTGTTCTACAGACACATCAGGTTCTGCAAGTTTTGGTTTTTCTTCTTGTACGGGAATAGGTGCTGGTGGTGGTGCATTCTTTTCTTGGCTTATCGCATATCTGTAGATATGGAAGAATGCTGCAAATACCAACAGAACAATTCCAATAAAGAATAATGAAATGTTCTTCATTCCAATTAATGCTGCATTATAAGCTGCAATGTTTAGGAACACTTGGAATGCTAATAATGCAACTAGTAACCAGTTAATCCATTTTTCAGAAAGATTGATAGTTGCCACCTTCTTTGGACCAGTACTTTTTGCAAGTTTTGATTTTCTTTCAGCTTCATTTGCAAGTTTGATCATCATGTAAGTAAATCCAAATCCTAGTGGCACCATCAAAATCATCGTAGAATAGAAGAATATTGGATCAATTACCAAACGCTCTACTAATGGGACTGATACGTCTGGTGAGATGTAGAATCCCCAATAAGTTGTAACCATAATTTGAGCAAGGCTGGTAATACCAAATGCTGTAATGATTGGTCTATCTCTCCATGAGAATTTCTTGTATCTATCTATGAATGGTATTAACACTAACGATATGATGAATAATAACGGCCACAGTAATCCTGTAACAAACTTGTCATATTGAGTTCTCATGAATGCATAAATTCCTGTAAGATACCATTCTGGAACAGTTACACCTGGCGGTACTGTGGGTTCAAACTTGAATCCCATATCAATTGGGAACACACCGCCAGTTATCAAAATTGCACCGCCTATTGCCATCACCATAGGTACATCAAAGACCAAGAACCTTGGGAAGTGGACTGCCATTAGTCCCAACATTACAATTGGCAACAAGAATACGTGTTGAGCATAAAATCTTAATACAAAGTCTGAGAATCCACTACCTAACGCCGCATCACGAATTGTCGGTCCCACAACAGGAATAGATGTGGTCAGAGACGCTGCAATACTAATTGCAAGTTCTGCTCTTTCACTAAAGATTACGTCATATCCAGTAAATGCTTCAAGAATTGTAACGACACCAAGAATAACTCCCGTCATCCACAGGACTTCGTTTCGAATTTTGTATCTTCCACTAAAGTATTGATAGTACATGTGAAGAACAGCTAAGAGTACCATTGCATTGGAACCATGGTAGTGTATGTTTCTTATGTGAAAACCAAATGGGACTTCATCATTAATGAATTGAACACTATCCCATGCCCTATCTAGCATTGGTTGATAGTAAAACATGAGCAGAGCTCCCGAAACTCCGAGAATAATGAATACAGTAAACGTTAGCATTCCCAAAAATCCAAATGGACTTACAAATCTTGCAGGGAATGAAAATTTGATTGCAGTAAAGATAGTTCTATCTACGCCGTCCCAAAGCCAGTAAAAGAAGCCAACAGCTCCAGTTCTTCTTTCAAGTGAAACGGCCATATCCAATTACTCCATTATCATTAGCATTAAACTTTGGTGGTAAAATAAATACAAATCCGTCAGAATCAATTTCTAATGATAGTTCTGGCAAAGTATTTGATGGTGCAGCTTGCACTGATGCTGGACCAACAAAAGCTGTTCCAGTAACTGGATCGTACATACTACCATGACAAGGACATTCCCCTCTCTTTCTTCCATCATCTGGCCAATATTTCCACAAACACCAAAGATGCAAACATATCATACTGTAAGCTCGTATAGAAGATGTGTCTTTTTTTCCACCACCAAGTTCATCAGGAAGTCTAATGAATTGCCACTTACGAAATGCTTCTGCATCAAGTGCAGCATCACCAGTTGCAGGATATGTGATTACTTCAGCATGGTTAATTGGATAAGTATTGATATTTGCTTGAGTGCCATCAGGTAAAATTACTGGAACTTTTTCAAGAGATGCCTGATTAGGATTTGGCATATAATTACCAAATGGGACAAATGGAGCAAACGCTAATCCGGTCCCTGCGGCACCCATCAACTTTAGAAAGTCTCTTCGGGATAATCCGCCAGACTTTTTTGTCCCAAGTTCTGACATTCAAGCTGACGTACTCGCCAAATTGCTTATAAACCTTGTTCAATTATTTGGAAGGTTTTTGTCTAATGATGAAGATAAACAGTATTCCGATCGCAACCCCAATGGTTACACCAAATGCAATACCTGTACTAAAGGAGGAATCAGATTCTAGAAATGAATTAGGTTTTTTCTCAATTGGAATTTTAATTTCAGAGATTTTTACAGGTAATGTTGCATTTTCTTCTTTCATGTCAGAAATTATAGACTCAGGGTAGATTTTCTCATCATATGATATTGTTTCAGCAAAAATATTTGTAAATTTAGCTGCAAGTGTAATTGGTTCAGTTGTTGAATTTCCACCAAACAATGTTGAATGAGTCAAAAGTGTGTAAGTACCTGTTTGATTTATTGGGATGTGAATAACAGTTGAAGTGTTATCTTTATTTTTTACGGGAAAAAATCCTCCACCTTGACTGAATAGAGAATTACCCAACCAATCAAGAGAAGGCCACTTTAGAAAATGACCAAATACACCTGAAGGGACATTGGTTTGTATTATTTTTCCGGACGGATCCATTACAAATACTGCAAGATTTGTATCATCACTAATCCAAGATAGTTCAAGAGCTCCAGAATTTATTGATTCATTTTGAATATCAAAATAATATTGTCTCCAGTCACCTGCCATGTATCGATTAACCATATCAAATGCACCTTTTGTGTATCCATTTCCATAAAGTATGTCTTCACTTTGTTTTCCTTGAATCAATAATGTTGTCTCATTTTCAGTTATGGGTTGTTTCATCACAAAAGACACTGGAGCGTTAACAGTATGTCTGTCACTTTCAAAAGTTAAAAATCCTTGATAGACACCTGTTTGTAAATCATTTGGAGTAACTAAAGTAACATCAAGAGTAGCAATTTCTTTTGCTGGAACAGATATTGTTCTAGATTCAGGCCATAACAATGACCAATCATCCTTTTGGTAATAACTAGTAGAAATAGTATAATCCATAGAAGTTGAATTTTGTTTTGTGTCACCTAACCAGTATGAATATCGTGTAGGTACGGGATAAACTCCAATTAATGGAACGCCATCAAACTTTTCATTAGGTTCTGAAACTCTTAATTCTTGAACTGTTCCCCATGAACCAGCTCTGTTTACCATAGATAATTCATCACTTGCGATTTTTGTATCATTATTGTTATCAAGCCAATCATATAGATACAAAGAAGAAATTTTGAGATCATCGGCATATACACTAGATGTACCATTCATGAAATCACTAAATGGAAAATGGACATTTACTATCATTAGTGATGACTCATCAGGAATTGGGTTTTGTTCATTAAAAAAACCACCAGTTGTTTCAGGATTAGTAATATGAGATAGTTTGACATAGTTTGGAATGAATGCATCAGTTTTATTTAAAATAGAATCTTGTTGCCGCACAATTGTTTTCCCATCAAAGTGGTTTTTTGTGATTAATGATAAAATTTGAGGTTTAACATTAATTGAGAGAGTATCATTAGTTGGATTTTCAACTGTAAATGTTGTAGTAGTTCTATCTCCTGGATTTAATTGGCCACCAAACCAACCAGTCATAGGAAGAGGTTTTGAAGGAAGTGTAAATTTTTCAAATCCAATTCTAGTTGAATTGATGTTTTCAATTGCAGGTTCAAGAATTTTTTTGATGTTATGATATGATGCGTCATTGTACACAATGAAAACGCCATCATCTCCGTGGACATAATTTAAAGCAGTTTCAACATTTACTAAACCAGAACCTTGAGTGAAAGGATCATTTTGAAGATCAGTAGCAGTTGACATTAAGATATTTTTAATCATAAATGGATCATAGTCTCGTGACTCTTGTCTCATTTCATCAATCAAGATTGCGGCGCTACCAGAAACTAATGGTGCGGCCATACTAGTTCCCCCAAATAATGAAAAAGATTCATCTTTGGAATCTTTTTTGATTTTTAAAACATTTGACGGTGTAAAACCATGAGCCCCAATACTCATTATGTCAGGTTTTGGATCTCCAATGGAACCAGGTCCCCTACTTGAAAAGTCAATAACACTATCATGGTGTGTTGTGGTATTCCCAAATCGCGGTTGATCTTTGAATGGACCGTATCCAACAAATACATTGTTAGTTGTTGCACCAACTGAAATTCCAAATGGCGAGACATTTGGCAATCCAATTGTTCCATAACCATGTCCAGAATTTCCTGCACTAGATATTATTGTGATACCAGGATAGTCATCATCTAAAGAATGTGGGGTTACAAGAACGGACAGTATCAGCGATAAGACATCCATTCCTGGTGATGCATTAAAAGAAGGGAAATTTGACACGCCCCAACTATTAGAAATTATGTCGACTTTTGGTTTGCCTGAAAATTTCCAGTTATTATCTTGGTTTTCAAATCCAGCAGACCACAGCCAACCATAGACAGTATCGTCAAAACACAATGCCTTTACTGGCACAATCTTTGCATCGGGAGCCACGCCGATGATAGAGTGTTTTTCTGTATTGTTGTAGATATCATATACTTCCTGGCCTCGTGAAGTAATTGATGCTGCACTAGAAGTTCCATGCCCCATAAAATCACTCATCAAACCAAAAAAGTTTCCATCAGAATCCAATGCAGGCAACAATGTACCATTAATTGCTTTTAATGAATCATCAATGTCAGTGACATTATTTTTAATTACACCATAAACATCAAGAACTTGAGCACCAATGGTTCCTGCACTATAATCATTTTTTCCATCGTTGTTTGAGTCATAGACAAGAAATTCTTTGCCATTTCCCAATACAATTGGTTTTTCGTCAGTAAAATCAAAATCATAGTTTGGCTTTTGATCTGGCTTTAGATCAAATCTAGTATAATCTTCCCATGATGTACTAAGATCAGGAATCACAGTGTCATATACTCCTGGAATAAATGAATCAACTACTAAAACCGGCACAACTTGAATTTGGGCTAATGGTCCTTGTAATGCACCCTGATAGATTACACCAAGATGATATATTCCACTTTTTGATTTGATATAGTCTCTATTGTTATCCCCAATTTTCATATCTTTATCTAATGTGCCATTGAAAATTGGAGATGAGCCAATTTGTGGAAAAAATGAATTATAAATTGGAATGTTGCTGCCTTTGCCACCTTGTGACACATCAAGAAAGACTCCATTTCGATTCACATATGCCGATGAAGTCATGTCTGGCGGAATTGGTTTACTGTAATTTCTAATTATTTCATTTTCATCTACATATGCAAAGAAAGTTGCGTTTGTTAGAATAATACCCTGTCCATCAGGATCAAGCATCATAGGATGATTGAGGTTATCTCGTGCAAGTGAATGCTGAATATCAGGATTTGAAAAATCAACTCCGGTATCTACAATTGCAATTACAGTGCCATTCCCTGATGCATCATATTTTTTTTTAGCAGCACTTGAACCTGTAATATCACCTATTCTTGAAGAATCTGAAATTATGTCATCTGATAAATGAAAATCTAGTTTAGTGTCTTCAATTACATAATAGCCCTGTGAAATAAGACGGGATGCTGATTTTTCAGAAAGAACAGAGACGTAAAAAAAGCCATTATCATTTTGGATGCCATATAATGAATTATTTTTTAGAAAATCAACAGCTTGTGTGTTGTGTCCAAAAATTAAATATCGCTTAAAATCATTTTCTGTAAAAAAATTAGAATCTATATCTAAGATTTCAGAATCAAATACTATTTGAGGTTGGGATTCATTTAGAATCACATCTCCAGAAGTTAACGCATAGGAATTTGTCAACATAGTTGAAAGAAGTAGGATAGAAAAGAAAATAGCCGCTTTGGGCATTAGTTAATTTATTTTTCTTGTATTATTATAACTATCTTCGTCTAGTAAGAATTGCTATTTGTAGTGCAACAATTAACCCAATTGATGCAATTATTGGAAACATTAATGCATTTAGTTGAGAAGAAGCTTCACTGATAAATTTGACAGAAGTTGAAATTGTTCCAATGTTCTCATCAATCTGAATGCTGGCACGATCTAAAGTAGTGCCGAATCCTGCAATTTCAGATTTGAGGACACCAAGTTCTTCAGATGTCTCATCCAAAACAGAATTCAGTGTAATTATTTGATCTGATATTCCTCCTAGATCTTGACTTAGAACATTAGTGGCTGCTGAACCATGGGATGTTGTCCCTTGGCTAAATGCAACAACATGAAATACGTGAGTTCCCTGTTCTCGCGGGGTATAGTCTACAAAGTACAATCCCTGATGAAGTGTCTTAAACGAATTTGATAAAGGGATGGAGATTCCAGAGGGAAGGTGAACATGAGTGGTTTGTAGTAATTCAGATGGCTCATTTCCAACTAAAAGACCATCACTAGTAATTTGTACAAATACCCTGATTGGTTGATCAATTGCAGCAGTTTCAGGTGCAAAGACCAGAGTGTTTATGATTCTTTCAACAGGCACATCAAGCAGTTCTGTTGTAGATGAAAATTTCACATCAATTTTTTGTGACATCCCATTTTGCTCTGTACTAATAACTTCAACAGTGTATGTTCCATAAGGAAAACTAGTTGATGGTTGTGGCCAAGTTAATAATCCATAATTAAAAGAGCCATCAGATTTAGTAGTTATTTGATCAAATTTTGCAATTGATTCATCTGGAGCAAAAATTCGTATGATCAAATTTTCTTCAGGCAATCCTTTTCCATAAACTTGCAGAGTATGTGAAGGAGAGTATACTTTGCTATTTGTAAATAATTCAAGTTCTTCTGAAAACGAATTTGGAATATTTACAAATAGTAAAACAATCAAAATAGAAGATATAATTTTAGATCTCATTTTAAATTAATTGTTAATTCTCTCCTAGATATTGCTTCTGGAAAAATTGTCTACAACTTACGTTAAGGAGTATTCAAAAAAAAGAAAAAAAGGATAATGTGAACTAGTTTTCTTACACTACAGTTACTGTTGTGCTAACTGGTGGTGATAATGCCGTAGGATTATCAACTGATTCCCATACAAATGCAGTAGCTGTGTAAGTACCACTTTGAGTTGGAATCCATGATAATGCTGGGCTGAATGATTGACCACTAGATAGTGAACCTGTAATCCATGCTAATGCGACTGTAACACCGTTACCATCCTGAATCTGTACCAAGTATGCAAATGCTTGATCTCTATCCTGACCATTTGCTAAGTCAGCACTGATTTGCACCTGTTGATCAACTGTAACAGTATCTAAACTGTTACCGAATGCGTCAACTATTCTCAAGTTAGCAGCTGGTGCTCTCTCGAGAGGTGGTACAACAGTACCGATTAGTGAAGTGGCAGTAATGTCGAGTTCATCTGCAGTTGTGTATGGATCAGGTAATGTATTGTCCTCATATTCTGCAGTGACAGTGTCACCTTCTGCGACTCTGAGTCTGTGACCAGATGATTCGTCAGCAACTGTGAAGAACACAGTACCTTCGAATATTCCGGTTGCCTCATTAGTCTCAGTTACAGTAAGGTCAATACCTCCGGCATCGGAGTCAGACCACACGTCAACATCGAAGTTGTTGACTGCTTCTGGATCTAAGTTCATGTCTGGGTCAATAACTCTTACAACACCTGTTCCGCTTGCTGGATAGCTTGCTTCAAGCCACTGAACTTCACCAATGTTCCATCTGATAAGTGATGAACCGACTACAGTTTCATCCTCTGAGAATTCAAAGGAGACAGTAAGTCCGTCATCATCATCAGCTG
>JAOTSS010000099.1 GCA_029864805.1 Candidatus Nitrosopumilus sp.
AATTTGTGAGAAAGGTCTCAATTACTGCCCAGGGATTTCCAGTGATAAAAGCTAACGTAAAATTTGACTCTACTGTTTTGCCTGAATTTATCATGGCAGATCTTTTAAAGAAAAAACGTGGTATTGGAACTATTCTTAACGTGAACGACATCAAAGCCACTAGAAATATCATAGCCTTAAATCGTAATCCTGATGAGAGTAAAGTATCAAGAGAATACGAAATTATTCATAATGGAATAGTTTGGTTTACAATCATCGAAGAGATAAGACTAGGCAATCTTGGTTCCTACAAGAATAGCTGAAGAGCCCCATGTCAAATCTTGCTTTGATGTTTTCATTCCACAATTTTTCATAGCCTCTTCGTAATCTCTTACCCAATTCGTGGTTCTTATTAAAATAGGCAAATCAACAAAGACCTGTTTCCAACTAGGGATAAAAAATCCAACCAAAAAAAGCAGTTTAAAGTAAAGATTCCACATTTTTCGCATCAACCTGTTTTTTGGATATGTGAAATCATGTAAAATTATCTTTCCGCCCACGTTAAGATGTTCAAGGCAATTTTTGACCACAACATCAGCTATGCAATATTTTGGCAAGTATGATGAAGTAATACAATCAAACTTTTTTTCCAGATTAAGTTTTTCAGCATCCTGGTTTACAAAAGAAATATTTTGATATAAAATCAATTTTTCTTTTGCCTTTTCGAGATAGTTTTTAGTAATATCTACACCTGTTATTTTTGCATGTGGAAGCTTTTCTGCAATTTGCCTTGTAAGGATACCTGTACCACAAGCAAGATCTAACACAGTTTTTTCATTAGATAACTGATCTAGAATTTTGCGTTTCCAAAAATCATCTTTCCCAAAAGTAGTCCGTTTTACTATTTCATCATACGAATTAGAAGTATTGTTAAAAAATATTGGAACAAGATCTTTGGGACTTTTTTTAACCATTATATTTATTGAATTTTTTATTTAAAGTAGTTTATTTATTGATAACATCATACAAAATATTACATTTAGTGTCATCTAAAAAAAATATCAATTTACAGATGTATGTTGATTCAGATTTAGCTCGATAATCATTTGTTGTGAGAAAGCCCAATGTTTTGATTAATCTCATCATATGCATTTATCATACAATGATATACCTTCATGATTCTTCGATTGAAATCATTATCCATCATATTTTTTTTAACCACGTGCTCATCCATCATTTGCACATATTTTTCATAAAGTGACTTTGCCTCTTTTATCTTTCTGTGCAATTCTCCGTCCATCAATAATTACAATGTCTCTTTTGGTAAATAAAAATTTCAGAACAGTTTAAACACTAAATGCTATTGGGTTTTTTTCACATTTCGGACACTTTTGTCCGTTTGTCTTAAATCCGCATTTTCTACAATGACATCCATCACTAGTACATCCTGAGAAGATGTTTTAACTGCCTTGGCAATCAGGATTATTATCATTAGAATTCATCTCCAATTCCTATCCAGACAAGTATCATCTACCTTTCTCCACATTCTTTTCGATATAGAAAATTAGTTGGAATGGTAATTTTCCTGGTGCATTTGAAACGCCTTTTGAAATCGTGGATTAAAATTACAACTAATCAACATTCAGTAAAGACTTAATTTTTCAATGCTTGCTATTCAATATTCTTATTTTGTATTTCTTTCCAGTACGTTTCTATCATTTGTAGAATTTCACTACATACTCTAAATTGCTCACCTGTTGCATTTTTCCAAAATCCCTCCCACTCTTGGATGGACTTTCTTGCTATCTCAAAATTAGATTTTCGAATTGCATATGACCACATTTCAAAGAATTGTTCAATTATAATTCTTGTATTCTGATTTGACTTTTCTTTCCACGTTTCAATTTTTTCAACTATTTCAGAATCTGATTCTAAGGCTTTTTTCCAAACTAGTGAGTAATTCACTAGAGAATTGGTATAATTTTCATGCCAAAATTTGAAACTCTGTTCCATGATATCTAACAAATCCTTGTTGGCGGATAAAATAGTGGTTTGAGAGGTATTATCATTTTTAGTGATCATTATTACTATACAATCAATTAAAGAAGATAAGGATTATTCCATTTTATCTTTATACTTGTTTAAATTAATGTCAAAAAAGAGGTTGCATGTAATTTCATGTTTTGATTGTTGCTTCTACGTGCCAATCAATACCAATGCAACCATTGCAGCAAGTACCACTACAAAGACCAACGTGCTCTTCCAACCTACACTTAGCGTCATAGTTCGCATCATAACATAAATTGCAATTAATCAAAGATAAGGTGTTCTTCACACACATCATACAAATTTTTAATTAGTTTTTGAAGAAGGCAAACAAATGTTTATTTCATGAAATTTCCTTCGCTGTTCTGCTCACATGATTCATTCAGTTTTGCGTTGCGATCCTTAATTTTACATCCACATCAAAAGGTGGAGGTTTTGTGCATTCCAAAGTTTGTTTTTACAGATGTTTCTGACAAAAATAAATGGCGTAACCCATTTTTGCAGAACTCTGAGAGATTACCTCTCCTTGTCAGGTTCAAACCTGCTTTGCCATTCTTGTTCTACCGGGCTACGCAGTCTATTTGGTGTATAGGATGTCTAGTGACATCAAACAATCTTAGCATCTGAGATATTTAACATCTGATGTAGTATTTTTGAACATTTGTTTAATAGAAATTTATCTAACATAAGATCCAGTTGTGTCTATAAAATTCCTCAATTAAGATTACATTCCCATAAATCCAGTTAACTTTTCAATCACTATCTTGTCATCATCAGCATCTATTTTTAGAACATGTCCATTTCGCCAACCAAATTTTGACACATATTCTTCTGGAATTTCGATTTCATATGTGCCATCGTTTTGTTTTATGAGTTTGGTTATTTTTGCCATGTCCTGATAATACTATCTGTCATCATACCTAAAAATTACTATGTCAACATGGCTTTGAATTATTCAATAACGATGGAAAAACTAAACAAATATTCATGTTTCTAAAATGTGATTTTTATTTCATAATAATGTAATAATTCAAGGTAGTGATCAACTGAGAAAACATCGAGAGATTAAGAGTATCGATGAGCATTAGTCAAAGGATGAATGCGGGATTTTACAAGATTACTGCCTGGATTTTTTAGATGATTAGGGCACCTATAGTTCTAGAGATTAATTCTCATAAAAAGAAAAATCCTTCGCCTACGGTTAGTACTACAATTACTGATTTTGAAACAGGGGAAATGGTTTGTCAAAATTGCGGAATAGTTTTACAAGATAATATCTCATTTGATGGACGAGACGACAATACGTTTCCAAAGAATACGTATCCTTCTCAGGTTAGCAATAGATCAACTCTTAGATTTCACGATATGGGACTGGCAACAATCATTGACAAATCTAATCACGATTCCAAAGGGAGGCCCATAGAATACAAAATGAAACAAGATATGAAAAGAATGAGACTGTGGGATTCAAGAAGTCCAGCAAAAAATATGTTTGGAAAAAATCTAAGAACTGCCTTATCTGAGATGGAAAAACTAAAAGAAAAATTATCTCTGTCAGACGGCATTATAGAAAGGGCTGCTTATATCTATAGAAAAGCTGCCAAGGTTCAATTAATCCGTGGCAGAAGCGTCCAAGGAATACTTGGAGCATGCGTGTATATAGCATGCAGAGAAATGGATACTCCAAGAACTATCATAGAAATCTCAAAGAATCTTCAAGAAAGTAGAAGGTCCATTGCAAAAAACTATAGAATGTTGTTTCAGA
>JAOTSS010000019.1 GCA_029864805.1 Candidatus Nitrosopumilus sp.
AAGAGTTTTCGCAGAGGTCGCCTAGCTCGGTAGGGCGCGGGCCTTGAGAGCCTGTGTGCGCAAGCATACGGGGGTTCAAATCCCTCTCTCTGCGTTTTAATTTTCTATTTTTCCAAGTTCTGCCAACATTGCAGATAACTGAATCTCAGAATTTGCACCAACTAGAACTCTATAATCATATTTTGCAATAATCTCTAAAATGTCTGATAACTTTTCATGTTTTGATTTGAACACTGCTGAGTTGATATATTTTAAAAAATCTGATTCTGACATTCCATACACTTTGATTAGTTCTATCATCTTCTCTCTTGCTTCTGCAACCTTACCTGCTAATGCAATCTTTAGTACTTTATCCACATCACTGGTTTTAGTAAGGCCAGCTGATCCCTTTACATGCTCTTCAGTGATTTCTCCAAGGCTTGCTGTTGCCTGCATTAGATTAATTGCATGTCTCATATCCCCTTCAGAATAATCATAAATTGCCTTGAGACCTTTTTTGTCAAATTTGACTTTCTCATTTTTTGCAATCTCTTGTAGTCTTTTAATGAGATCCTCCTCTGGAATTGTTGTGAACTTGAAGGTCGCGCATCTGCTTTGGATTGGGTCAATGATTTTTGAAATGTTGTTTGCAATGAAAATAAACCTACAAATTTTTGCAGTGTCTTCTATTATTCTTCTTAGTGCTGTTTGAGCGTCTGCAGTCATCTCATCTGCTTCATCTAAGATAATAATCTTAAATGGAACCTCCCCCATTCCAGCAAATCTTGAGAATTTCTTAACTTTCTCTCTGACCATGCCAATTCCTCTCTCATCAGATGCGTTTAACTCAAGTGTGTAATCTTTGAAATTCTCTCCCAAGATTTGATTTGCAATACATAATGCAGCAGTTGTTTTTCCAACTCCTGCAGAACCTGAAAACATCAGATGCGGCATATCTGTTGGATCTTTGATTAGTGCCTGCAAACTACCAATTATTTCAGTCTGGTTTACAATTTCTGAGAGCTTTGTTGGTCGATATTTCTCTACCCACATACCACTTCCCAACATGAGTCCTAAGGCCTAATCCCCATTAATAAATCCGAATTGGTTATTGTATCATACCACATCTTAAAATCAAAATTACTCCTAATTCCATGCGATCAGCCTGAGATTAATTAGGATCAATTGATCTCACTAAATTGTTAACAGAATTGATCGATCCGATACTTGAGGATCTAAAAGAGGATAAGTGATCTCGAATGGAAATTGATAAAGTAGAAAAAGTGCATTCAATTGGATATCGCCTAAAGGATGCAAAATTTACAGTTAATCATGATGTCAAATTCAATGTGGCAGGAGTAAAAATTGAAGCAACTCAAGGTGACACTAACAATATTCCTCAATGGATAGGAAAGATTCTATCTGATAATAACTTGGGAATATTAGATTCTCCAGATATGATTACCGAATTAAAACAAGCACTATCAAAAGAAAAGATGGTTGGTGAATATCAAATATCTACCCTTGATCCACACTTTTACATAAAATTAAGAGAATCTCTGAAAGAACTAAATCGTGATGATTTTGATAAAGTTGAAAGTATGATGCTTGAGTTATTTAGAATGAGACGAGGTAAACTAGTAAAGATGGCTGACTCAATCAAACTAAATTCTGAATTATACAATAAGCTAACTGTTGAGGAAAATATCTTTTACAAAACTATCTATGATAACAGCAAAGAATTCGAAAAACAAATTACGGGAGGCTTAAATGAGCACCAAACAAACTAATACTTTTACCGATTCTGCTTTATCTGATATAGTAAAAGAATTTCTAACTAGATTCAAAGATAAAAATGGTCACTACAAGTATGTAGATGCTATTGATGAGATGATGCCAAAGAATGCAAAATACATCATCGTAGATTATAATGATTTAGTTGTAGAGCCACAAATTGAGGTAATATTTTCTACAAATCCTGATAGAATATTTGATGCATTTTCTAGAGCTATCAAAGAAGCATTACAAATAAGATTTCCTGATTATGCTGAAAAAATTAAAGATGAAGTTCGTGTAAGATTAATTAATTTTCCGCTTGAGCGAAGTCTAAGACAAATCAATGCTGAAACAATTGGACACATTACAAGTGTTTCAGGAATGGTAGTTAGAGCATCAGAAGTAAAACCTCTTGCGAAAGAACTAGTATTTGTATGTCCTGATGAACACACAACTAAAGTAATTCAACTAAAAGGAATGGATGTAAAAATTCCAATCGTCTGTGATAACCCAAATTGTAAACAGCGTGATTTTGAGTTAAAACCCGAAGCAAGCAAGTTTATTGATTTTCAGATTCTACGATTACAAGAACTTCCTGAGGATTTGCCACCAGGACAACTTCCTCACTATATTGATGTCACAATTAGGCAGGATTTGGTAGATAATTCAAGGCCTGGTGATCGAATTATTCTCACAGGTGTTGTTAGAGTAGAGCAAGAATCAGTTGCAGGAATTCAAAGAGGTCACAGTGGATTATATCGATTAAGAATTGAAGGGAATAATATTGAATTTTTGAGTGGTCGTGGATCTAAAACTGATAGAAAAATTGGAAGAGAGGAAATCTCACCCGAAGAAGAAAAAATGATCAAATCGCTAAGTCAAAGCTCTGATGTTTATCAACGACTAATTGATTCCTTTGCACCACACATTCAAGGACAATCGTTAATCAAAGAAGCAATTTTGTTACTTATTGTTGGTTCTAATCAAAGATTACTTGGTGATGGCAGTAAGATTAGAGGAGACATTAACGTATTTCTAGTTGGAGATCCTGGTACTGCAAAAAGTGAAATGCTAAAATTCTGTGCAAGAATTGCACCAAGAGGCTTGTATACTTCTGGTAGAGGTTCAACTGCTGCAGGACTTACAGCTGCTGTAGTTCGTGATAAAACAGGAATTATGATGTTAGAAGCTGGCGCAGTAGTATTAGGTGATCAAGGTCTTGTAAGTATAGACGAATTTGACAAGATGAAACCTGAAGATAGAAGTGCTTTACACGAAGTTATGGAGCAACAATCAGCGAGTATTGCAAAGGGTGGTATTGTTGCCACACTAAATGCTAGAACTTCAATTTTAGCGGCAGCAAATCCTATGTATGGAAAATATGATCCATTCAAAAATATTACGGAAAATGTAAATTTGCCAATTCCATTACTTACTAGATTTGATCTGATCTTTGTTGTAAGAGATATCCCAACAAAAGAACGGGATGAAAAGATTGCAAGGCACATTATTCAAAGAAACACCACTCAAGGAACAGATAAAAAATCCGTCATTGAGGTTGATTTGCTTACAAAATACCTCTCATATGCAAAACGTGGTATTCCTGAATTGACAAGAGAAGCAGAAGAAAAAATTCTGTCCTATTATCTCCAGATGAGAAATGTGGAATCTGAAGAAATGATTACCGTAACTCCTAGGCAGCTCGAAGGAATCATTCGACTTTCTACAGCAAGAGCTAGATTGCTCATGAAAGATAAGGTAGAAGAGGAAGATGCTGAACGTGCTATATTCCTTATTCAGAGTATGCTTCAAGATGCGGGAGTTGACGTCAATACTGGAAAGGTAGATCTTGGAGTGTTACAAGGAAAACCAAGAAGTGAAGTCTCCAAGATGCAATTATTCATGGATATTCTAAAAAGTCTTGAAGGTGACAATAAAGTTCCCGTAGAAGAAAGAATGTTTGTCCAAGAACTTGAAAAGAGTGAAAAATTCACAGAAGAGGAAGCAAGAAACTATATCCGAAGAATGCTTAGAGAAGCATCTATTTATGAATCAAAACCCGGTCACTATAACCGAGTATGAAAATTGAACAACTAGATCTTCCAAAACCCGCAATTGAATTTTTACAATCCCAAGGTTTTGAAAAATTATACCCTCCACAAGCTGACAGTATAAAATCTGGATTGTTGAATGGCAAAAGTATTCTAGTGTCCGCTCCTACCGCAAGTGGAAAAACTCTGATTGCAATGCTTGCAATAATTAGTTATCTTTCAAAAAATAATGGTAAGGTAATCTATCTTAGTCCTTTACGTGCATTAGCTGCTGAAAAGTTTTCAGAATTTAAAAAACTAGAAAAAGTATCGTTGGGGAAGAAAATCAAGGTTGGAATATCAACTGGTGATTTTGAAAATATTGAAAAAAACCTAGAAAAAAGTGACGTATTGATATTAACAAACGAAAAGATGGATTCAATAATTAGACATGGTGTAGGATGGGTTGAAGAAATTGGATTAGTTATTTCAGATGAAGTACATTTGATTGGAGATGAAAGTCGAGGTCCAACCCTTGAAATGATTTTAACACAACTAAAACTTTTAGATACAAAACCTCAACTTGTGGGCCTTAGTGCAACAATTACCAACTCTGATGAGATTGCAGATTGGCTTAACTGTAAACTGGTAAAAAATGACTGGCGACCAGTACCTCTTTCTGAAGGTGTATGTGATGGAGGAGAGGTCATTATGGATGATGGTAAAACCTTTGAAGTTGAACGCAGTATGCGTGGAACACCTATTGATTTAGGCGTGCAATCAGTACAACAAGGAGGACAATCACTAGTATTTGCAGAGACCAGAACTCGCTCCAAATCTCTTGCAACGAAAGCTGCAGATGCGATTTTTCAGATTTTAAAAAAAAATGAATTAACTGAATTGGAAAAAACATCAAAAAAAATTCTCATTGAAAATGAACATACAGAACTAGTGAAAACATTGGCACTTCTAGTTAAAAAAGGAGTTGCATTTCATCATGCAGGACTAAATCAAAAATGCAGAGAGATTATCGAGGCAGAATTTCGTAAAGGAACAATAAAGCTATTGTCATCGACTCCGACTTTAGCTGCGGGGGTTAATCTTCCTGCAAGAAGAGTTGTAATCTCAAACATTAATCGATATAATGCAAAGGTCGGAGCAAATAGGCCAATTAGTATTCTGGAATACAAACAACTATGCGGTAGAGCTGGTCGACCTCAGTACGATGATTACGGTGAATCAATAATTGTTGGAAATGGAAACACTGAAGATCTTATGGAGTATTATATTAACGGGGAACCAGAAGCAATAGTTTCAAAAATTACTGATGATAGATCTTTGAGAACTCACATTCTTAGTGTAATAGTAACACATCCTGGAATTAAAAAAGAAGAAATTTTGGAATTCTTTTTACAAACATTGGGGGGACTACAATCTAGAAAACCAACTATAAAATTTGCAATTGATATATCTCTACGTTTTCTTTCTAGTAAATATCTGATACTCAAAAAAGGAGAAAGATACGCAGCTACTGAATTTGGTAAAAAGACATCTATGTTGTACATTGATCCTTTAACTGCGACATACTTTAGAGACGCAATTGAAAATGTATCTAAAGAAAGAAACCATACATTTGGATTTTTACATTTGATTTCAAATTGTGATGAATTTTTTCCAAAATTTTCACTACGACAAAAAGACTATGAATCAGCAAGTCTAATGATAGAAAACAATTCTTCAGAACTACTAGAACCAATTTCTGAATATGATTGCTCAAGAAGTCTTTTGGCTTTGCAGTCTTGGATTACTGAATCTTCAGAATTATCTTTATCTGATAGTCTTGGAATCGAGTCTGGCGATATGCATAGGATGACTGAAAATGCTAATTGGCTTACATATTGCCTAAGAGAGATTTCCAAACATGTTGAGAGAGTAGATTTGCTTGACGAATTGGCTGATCTACGAACAAGAATTGTATATGGAATACGAGGAGAATTACTTGACCTGGTTAAAGTTAAGGGTATTGGAAGGGTCAGAGCTAGAATTCTATACAAACATGGAATAAAGAATTTAGATGATTTGGCAAAGATTCCGGTGAATAAATTGGCGGAGATTGATAAAATCGGTTCAACCATTGCAGATAACATAAAGACAGAGTTACGAAAAGTTAGATAATTGATTGAATTAATACTTCCGGCAATAGTTTCTTGTATTGTTGCATTTTTTGTAGTGTTTGCAATGACTCCTCTCCTAATTAAATTTCTTGAAAAAAGAAATCTTACAGTAAAAGACATGAATAAAAAAGAAGATACGATGATTGCAAGACCTGGTGGGATATCTATTGTTGCAGGAATTATTTTATCTGAAATTGTACTTTATGCATTTTTACAATTAAATGAAATTCTTGCAATAACTCTTACAACATTCACAGCTTTCCTAATAGGATATGTTGATGATAGAAGAGTTATGGGTGGTTGGTTTAAACCTGTAGCACTTGCATTTGCAGCAATCCCAATCATTGTATTTGGTGTATATGGAACAGATCTTGCTTTTCCCATATTTGGCACGGTTCAAATCCCAGTATTGTATATTGGTTTGATAATTTTCATGATCTCAATTACTGGAAATACAATTAATTCAATTGATGTTCTAAATGGTGTTGCTAGTGGCTTTATGGTGATTGCAAGTTTTTCATTATCTGTATGTTTATTTATTATGCAAAATTATGAGGTTGCAATTATTAGTTTACCATTAGGTTTTGTTTCCTTGGCATTTTATAAATATCATAAAATTCCAAGTAAAATTTTTCCTGGTGATTCTGGCGCGTTAACTTTGGGTGCAATGTATGGCGCAATTGCTATCGTGGGTAGTGTTGAAATTATTGCTGCTGTAGCATTATTGCCAGCAGTTGTCAACTCATTTTTGTTTCTCTCAAGCGTTAAACAAATAGTAGAACACAGACAAATCAAAGGAAAGCCTGTAGAGCATACTGATGATTTTAAACTCAAAGCAACTAATGACAAAACTGCACCTGTAACTTTGGTAAGATTGATTCTTGCTGGAGGTCCACTTACTGAAAAACAGGTTGGATTTGCAATCTTCAAACTTGCAATTTTTTCAGGAATCTTGGCAATAATTACAACATTTCTAATGGGGATAAATTCATGAAATCTGATCTATATGGATTCCTGTTTGCCATGTGGGTTTTGATTCTGCTTGGAGGTGGAATTCTCGTTACAATTTTAGGACCGTTCTCAATTTCTGGATTTGGTTTATTTGATATGTTAATTACATCAATCATTAAAGCTATGATTGCGATAATTCTTGTTGTAATTTGGATTTTAATTTTATCAAAACTGAAAAACTGGATTTTTAGAAAAGAGATTGACTCTTAACTTTCTTTCCATTTCCTTTGTTTCTTATCGTATTCTTTTCTACTGTATCTTATGGTAGCTGGAGAACCAATCACCACGGAATTTTCAGGAACGTCTCTTGTTACAACAGACCCCATTGCAACAACACTATTTTTTCCTACAGTAACTCCTGCGTTGATTACTGCACGTGCATTAATTATTGCATTATCTTCAATGGTAACCCCTATCATTTTATCACACATTGGATAAGGATCATTTGTTAGAACTACTCCTGGACCAATGAAAACATTCTTTCCAATTTTGGATAAAGGCGGAATGTATGCTTGACCCTCTATCTTTGTATTTTTACCAATCTTTACATCATAATCAATATGTGCAAGAGATCCTATCTTGACATTATCTCCAATTTCCGCATTGTCACCAACATATGAATAATGCCAAATCTGAACCTTTTCACCAATTTTTGCTTTATCTGAAATAAAATTTGTAACCATTATCTTACAAATGCCATGGATTTCCTTGTGTAATAATTTTCTTAGGCAATGCCTCTTTGTAATTTCTTAGAAAATCCATCTCTTGTTTTTTATCCCTTAATTCATCTGGGAGCATTATTGGAATTCCTTCTATGATTGGGTAAAATCTTGAACACTTTTCACAAAATAATGCCCCTTCAGATATTACATTGTCTTTTTCCTTAATCTCAAATAATTCTAGAGGGTGATTTTTATCAATTGGACATGCCAAAATGTCCATCATTGTTTTATTCATTTTAAATCCAGATAGATTGGGACTCCCTTTAAACTAGATAAAAGTGCTGCTTCAGCTATTTTTGTCACGTTAACTGCTTCTTGTGATTTAACAATGTGTTCTTTCTTACCTTCAATTGCTCCAAGGAAACTCTTAATTTCTAATAATAATGGCTCTTGCTTCTCATTTTGAATAGTTTGATTTTCATCATCTCTTTCAACAATAATTTCTTGAGTGATAAAATCTGATGAAATAATTGCATCCGTACATACTGCATTAAATTTTCTGACTTTTTTTGGTGTAATCCAATTCGATGAAATAATTGCAACCTTGTCATCTTTGTATCCTAACATAATACTTGCAAAATCTTCATGTTCATGTCTTATTTTGCCTGCCTTTGCAAATACTACATGAGGCATATCATCAAACAACCAATTGGCAGTATCAATATCATGAACTGATGTATCAAAAATTATTCCAACATCTTTGGATTGAAGCGGCATTCTATTTTCACGGTGAAATTCTAACATTACCAAATCCCCAAATTTCTTTTCTTTAACAAAATTTTTTACCATTTCTACTGCAGGATTAAATCTCTCTATGTATCCACATGTAAGAATTACTTTATTTTTTTCTGCAATTTTAACAAGTGCATTACCGTCCTCGGATTTGTAAGTCATTGGTTTTTCCACAAACACATGTTTTTTTGCCTCTAACAATTTTTTTGTAATTTCAGTATGAGTTAATGTGGGAGTTACTACAAATGCTGCATCAAATTCTTCAGAATTTAGTAACGTCTCTAAAGATTCATAATAATTTACAGAATATTTTTCTCCGTACTCTTTGCTTTTTTGAATATCTTTATCACATATTGCTGAAAGTACGCCTAGTTGAGATAAAATTCTTGTATGGTTTTTACCCCATCCACCAGTACCAATCTGAACAATTTTCATCTAGTATACTTCCGTTAACCAATAGGAATAATCTACATTTCTGTTCATAACAATGTCTGTGTATTCTTGCATCATTTTCTTTGTAATGTCACCTGGTTTACCTTTGCTAATCTTTTTTGAATCTATTGATACGATGGGTGTAATTTCAGCTGCTGTACCTGTAAGAAAAATCTCTTCTGAAACGATTAATTCACTTCTTGTAACTTCTCTTTCTACTACATCCATATCCAAATCTTTTGCAATTTTAATTACTGCATCACGAGTAATTCCTTCAAGTGCAGATGATGATAATGTAGGTGTAACCAGTTGTCCTTCTCTTACAATAAAGATATTTTCTCCTGGCGCCTCACTTACATTTCCGTTATGATCAAGCAAAATTGCCTCATCAAAACCATTTCTTTTTGCTTCTTGTGTTGCTATTATTGAATTGAGATAATTTCCTCCCATTTTTGCTTGTGGCGGTGTAGAATTATCTGAGAATTTTCTCCAAGACACAACCCCTGCTGTTATTCCATTTTTGTTAAATAAATCTCCAAAAGGAAATGTAAAAATTGCAACATTGGTTGGTGCCTTTTCAGTAACATGTAGATTTATTCCGTAATCTCCTACAAAATAAAATGGTCTTATGTAACATGATTTTTTAATCTTATTTTTCCTACAAATTCCTATAATAGCATCTATGATTTCTCTGTCTGAAAAATTGAGCGAAATATTGTAGAACTGTCCTGATCTTCTAAATCGTTTAACATGCTCATCCAACCTAAATATGTAAAGATTTCTTCCATTCCAATATGCTCTAATCCCTTCAAAGATTGATGTTCCATAGTGAATTGCATGTGTAGTTATTGGAACTTGTGCTTTTTCTGTAAGGATATATTTCCCATCAAACCAGACATATTTTAAAAGTGGAAGTTTCATAAGAAATTTTTACTAGATGTGTATTAATCTATTTTCAATTGATTTCTATTATTTTATTTGCTCTTTGACCATCCTTCTTTAGGAAATTTCATTCCTGCCACTCTAGTAGTCATATCTTCTGAATTTGCAAATTTTTCAACTGTCTTCCAGTTTTCTTCAATAATCTTAGCAACCCTTTCTGGTACATAGTCTTTCCATGACGACTTTTTTCTAAGAACTGTATCATACAATTTTTCTTTAACCGATGCTGCCGAAAGAGCTTTTCTCTCCCCCACCTTGGGTTTTAATCTGTATATTTTCAGCATATATCCTTCTGCTTTATCACCTGTATATGAAAAAAAATCGCCTTCTACTCCTCTAAGAATCTGTTTTCTTAATTGCCATGATTTTGGAGCCAACAGAGGTGGCATGTACTTCTTAAATGGAGCAAAAAAAGTGTAGTCATCAGTTATTTGAATTGAGTCTCCAAAAATGGATACAAGCATTTTCTTTCTGGTTTCAAAATTAAATGGAAAACTCTTACTGTTAATTTCTTTCTCATTATCTTTAAAAATTACTGGCATAACTTTAACAATATCTGCTTCTTTTTTTAGGTCCGAAATTATTTCAACATGTGCATTAGTTACAGGATTTAGATGTGCAAGATATAGTGCGGTAATCAATTGGTTTTATTAGATGAATCTTATATTTCAATGATTGATTTTTTGACTTGTTTTTTTACAAAAATTATCCGTATGATTCGTATTTGACTTCAAAGCTTCCATCTTCACGTTTGTCGTGTTCTGTGACAAATCCTTTTGGTTTTAAGAAGTCCATTACACCATCTATTGTTCCTTGCCAACCACATACATAGAACATTGTATTTTCTTTTGTAATTACATCTCCTATTAATTCCTCTAGTGATGACCTTCCGTTATCTCTAGGTCTCAAAAATGTTTCAACCCTTCCAACTTGACCAGACCATGATCTGTTAAACCATTCTTGTGGTCTACTAATAGCAGCTCTGTATTTAAAATTCCATTCATCCTTACCTCTTGCAATACTCTCATTTTCAAGATTAGTTAACAAATCTTTGTAACTTAACTCATCAACATAACTTGCACCATGCAAAACTATGATTTCACGTTTATCACCTGAATCATGAAAATGTTGTGCAAAACTAACAAATGGCGCAAGGCCTGTACCGCCACCAATACAAATAATTCTCCTGTTATCTTTTTCACCATTTGGAAGTTCTTCATTAATCAACAAAGCTCTGCCTGTAGGTTTTAACCATAAAATCTCATCTCCTTCTTTTGCATTAAATATTTGAGTAGTTAATCTGCCTGGAAGTGGTTTTCTTACCCATCTTATTACAAGCTCAATGTAATCTCTATTTTCTGGATGAGATGCTATTGAATATGCACGTCTAACGATTTTACCTCCTTCTGCAGGATTTGGTAATCCTAATGTGATAAATTGGCCGGCTTTATAATCTGGAACTGGTCCATCTTTTGGAACCAGCCTAATAATTACAAGATCCTCTTTTAGTAATTGCACATAAGTGACAGTTGCTTTGTTATCTACTACCATAACGATTGAACCATCATTATCGAGGTTAAATATATTGTGTTAATCTCATAGGGGGATTTCAACAAAATCGCTAAACGTTAATAACCATTTTGAAAAATCTTACATAATCAGTTTTCTGATTATTGGGCCGGTCGTCTAGTCTGGTAGGATAGGTGCATGGCATGCATCGGATCAAGGGTTCAAATCCCTTCCGGTCCATTATTTTAATTTAAAAAGTAACTTTTCAATTTCTGAATCTCTGTATTTATTAATCTCATTTTTCATGTTTTCTGGAACTTTAATTTTTAGATAAATACTTGCTTGAAGAGCACTTTTTCTAACCTCTAAATTTGAGTCTAAAAGAGATTGTAAGACAATTGCTTCAGCTTCTTTTGCCCTAAGATGTCCTAATGCACCAACTGCACATGATCTTACCATAGAACGCTCATCTTTTGCGAGTTTAATTATTTCTGGAATTGCATTCTTTTCGTTTCTATTTGCTAAAACCAGGGATGCAAAACCTCTGATATTTTTACTGGCAGAACTCAAACTTTTAATTAAAAAATTAGAAATATCGTTCTCATTTAATACCAGAGAACTAAATGCTTCTCCTCTTACTTGAATATTATTATCGTCTAATTTTGAAATAATTTTTTCTAAAATTATTGGATTGTATGTTTTGTCAAGCGTTTCTAAAATTTTGATTTTCTCCTGACTGCTGCCTGATTCTAAAACTTTTGAAATGTTTTTCAAGTTCGTAAGAAATTCTCTCTTCTGGTTAATATTAGTTAAAATTTTTCAAAATTTTTTCAACAAATTCAAAAAAATACTTTTAGCTTTAAATTATCCTTAAATAGTATATTTTCTATGTCAAACGAAGCCAGAGACACCATATTCATTGGTAAGAAACCATTGATGGCATATGTTACATCAACGCTAATTCAATTGGCAAACTTACCCGCCGTCAACATCAAAGCTAGGGGACTCAGCATAGGTCGTGCTGTAGATGTAGCTCAAATCATTGCAAGAAAAACAGAAAATGCAGGCTACTCTATTGGAGAAATAAAAATTGGCTCAGAATCACTAGAGTCACAAGACGGTAGAACCAGAAACGTTTCAACAATAGAAATTGAAGTAAAGAGAAATACAGCATAACTGTATACTTTACTTGAAATTTTTTCTTTTACTCTCTCTTTAAAAATCCGTATTTCTTTTCCAACTTTCTAAACTTTGGAAGATCTACTAGATCATTAAATTGATCAAAATTAACAATCTTTTCTTTGAATCTTGCAGTGGTTCCAGTTTTCTTTAATTCTTGTAAAATACTCATTGTAGCAAATGTATTTGCAAATAATACAGAAAGTGGGTATAGTATTATCCTGAATCCCATTTTATTCAATACTTGAGCGGAAGTAAGTGGTGTAGCTCCTCCCTCTATCATATTTGCAACAAGAGGCACATTGATTGCCTTTCCAATCTTTTTCATTTCATTTAATGATCTTGGTGCCTCGATAAACACTGCATCAGCTCCTGTTTTTTTATTTTGAATTCCTCGTTCGATTGCTACATCTAATCCTTCTGTTGCTCTTGCATCTGTCCTGGCAACAATAAAAAATTCCTTACTTTCTCTAGCATCGATTGCAGCACTTAATTTTTCTGTGTATTCTTCTTGTGATATTACTTCTTTTCCTTGCATATGCCCACATCTCTTAGGCCATCTTTGATCTTCTAAAAATATTCCTGATGCTCCTGCAGACTCTAGTTCTTTAACTAGCTTCCAAACACTTAATGCATTTCCATAACCTGTATCTGAATCAACAATTACCGGAACTGAAACTGCTCTGCAAATTCTTCTTGCATTATCAACTGTTTCAGATGCTCCAATAAATCCATAATCTGGCATACCAAATAGAGTTGCAGATGTGCCATATCCTGTTTGGAACATTACATCAAATCCAACTTTTTCTGCAATTTTTGCACCAATTGCATCATAAACTCCTGGAATTACAAGGGGTTTATTCGTTTTTAACATGTCACGCAAATTCTTCATGGATCTATTCTTTTCCTGAATTATTTATGATTTTAAAAATAATATCACTTAGAAATATCAACATCTCTTGTTTCTGGATTAATCTTTGCACCAATTAAAATAATTATTGAACCTATTATTACATTAATTCCAAGTAAAACTGGAATTAATTCTGAACCTTTTGATATCATTGTCACTGCAATTAATGGGGCCCAAGATCCAAAAATTAGTCCTCCATTATAGATAAAACCACTTGCACTGTTTCTAACTTCTGTTGGAAATCTCTCAGATAAAAATGCTGGAATTGGACCAAATCCTGTAGTTGCAACAACAATCAAAACTACAGTATATACAATTCTCTCAAATGCTGATTCTGCATGATACAATCCATAAAATGCAGGAATTGCAAATGCAATTGCGGCCATGGCAAAATACCCTATTGTTTTTTTTCTGCCAATTCTTTGACTTAGATAACCTGTAAAAATTTGACCAAACAATGATGTAGTTGTTGCAACAATCATTAACAACGATACTTCAGTTTTTTCAATTTCTACATAATTTTGTAGAAACGTTGGATAAAATCCAATTGATGTATAATATGCATACATAAGTCCTGTCATTAAAATTAAGGAAAAGATGAATCGCTTTCTTCCGTCTTTACTAGAAAGTAATTTCTTAAGGGGTGATTTTTCTGTTTTTTTCTGTTTTTGTTTGGCAAGCCATACTTGTGATTCATTCATTCTAAATCGAACAAATAATGCAACAAGTCCAGGAATGATTCCTGTAAAAAACATAATTCTCCACCCAATTTCAACAAATTGCTCTTCTGGAAATAATGAAACCGCTCCAAAAAATACTACTGATGCAATTACAAAACCAAAATTAAAACCACTTTGTAAAAATCCAGAAAGAACTCCTCTTTTTTCTTTTGGTACTGTCTCCATGGTTATGACTGCACCACTTCCCCATTCTCCTCCAGCAAAAAATCCCTGAGTTAATCGTAATCCAATTAGTAAAATTGGTGCCATAAATCCAATCATTTGCCAAGTTGGTAGTAATCCCGTTGCAAATGTAGCTCCAGAAAATCCCATGATTGTAATAATCATTGCTTTTTTCCTTCCATGTTTATCTCCAAAGTTTCCAAAAAAAGCTCCTCCAAATGGCCGCATGATTAATGTTATGATATATGCTGCAAATGTTGCTAAAAGAGAAAATGTTGGATCTTCTGCAGGAAAAAATAATATGCTGATTAATGGAATTACTAATAACATCAAAACTAAGTCATAACCATCAAGTGACCATCCTAACCATGAACCAAAAACTATGGATTTTTGTTCTCTAGTTAATGATGTCATATATTTTCTAAAAAGTAGATTAATTTCTACTTTTCAAAATGTCATTCGATTTTAATCTCTTTTCCCTTCTTTGAATTTTTTTCATCCATTTTCTTTAATTCATCTTGAAGGAATTTTCTATACTTTTGAGTTTCATCATCAGTCATATTTGCTAAATTAGAACTAAGAATAGATCCCATTGTGGAGATCTTCTCTAACAAATCTAATGCAACAAATCTCCCTACACTTCCTAATCTAAAAAGAACTTCCAATTGTTTTTTTACAATGTCGTTAATCTTATCTACATCTTCAGCCGTATGAATTCCTTTTTTTGTTAGTTTGTATCTTCCATCTTTTGTTTCTTCAATTAGTCCTTCATCTAATAATCTGCCCAATAAAGGATAGATTAATCCTGGAGATGGTTTCCAAATCCCATTACTTTGTTCAATGGCATAATCTATGATCTCTTTGCCAGTATGCTCTTTCTTTTTCAACAATTCTAAAATGAAATACCTTGAGAATCCTCTTGGAATTGAACTTCCAACTCTTTGAAACCATTCGGAAATCATCACTAGTGATATCACTAGTGATATATTTTAATTTTTGTACTGTGCATGACAATTACTACATATTTAACCCACATTTAGTAAGTCTGTCTAAAAATGACTGATTCTTTAGAATTTGATCTGATTATTTGTGGTTCAGGCCTTGCTGGATTGAGAGCAGCTATATCTGCAGCCAAAAAGGGCCCTCATCTCAAAATTGGTGTTGTTTCAAAAGTACAAGTAATGCGTTCACACTCTGTTTCTGCAGAAGGAGGGACGGCAGCAGTTCTTTTTGAGGATGAAGGCGATACCATTGAATCTCATGTTTATGATACTGTTAAAGGAAGTGATTTTCTTGCAGACCAAGATGTTGCTGAAAGGCTTTGTGTTGAAATGCCACAAGAAATTCGTCAGTTAGATCATTGGGGAATGCCGTGGTCTAGAAGAATAGATGGAAGAATTGATCAACGAAACTTTGGTGGTTACAGTTTTCCTAGAGCAACATATGCATCTGATAAAGTTGGTTTCTTTGAAATGCAAACTTTGTATGATACATGTCAAAAATTTGAAAATATTGAATATCTCAATGAATGGTTTGTGACATCAATCATACACGATGGAAAAAAATTCATGGGCGTCACTGCAATTGAATTATCTTCAGGAACATTCTACACGATTAAAGGAAAAGCTCTCATTATTGCGACTGGTGGAGCTGGGCGTTTGTATAGTTTCTCAACTTATGCTCTTTCTTCAACTCCTGATGGCTTGGACATGGGATTACGTGCTGGCATGGCACTGAAAGATATGGAATTTGTACAATTTCATCCAACAGGAATTATGCCCTCTGGAATTTTGATTACTGAAGGTGCAAGAGGCGAAGGTGGTTATCTTCTAAACAACAAAGGTGAACGATTTATGAAAACTTACGCTGCTGGCAAAATGGAATTAGCACCTCGTGATATTGTATCTAGATCAATTATGACAGAAATTCAAGAGGGACGTGGCTTCAAACATGAAACAGGCGTTGATTGTATGAAACTCGATTTGAGACATATTGGTGATGAGAAGATTAAAGAAAAATTAGGTGGTATTAGGGAAATATCAATAAAATTTTCTGGCATTGATCCTGCTACCGACTTGCTTGACATAAGACCTGTTTGTCATTATATGATGGGAGGCATTCATACTGATATTGATGGCGCAACAGAAATTCAAGGTGTTTGGGCTGCTGGAGAGGCTGCATGTAACAGTGTTCATGGCTCAAATAGGTTAGGCGCAAATTCTACATCTGAATGCATTGTTTGGGGAAAAATTACCGGAGAATTGGCTGCCGAATATGCAATGAATAACACTGTCTCAAATCCTTGGCCACATCATTTAGTATCTGCAGAAGAAAAGAGAATCTATGATGGAATATTTAGAGGAAATGGGAATGTAAATCCATATGAAATTAGACAGGAACTCACTGATACTATGAATGAAAAAGCATATGTCTATAGAAATGAAACTGATCTTGTTGCAGGTCTTAAAAAAATTCGCGAATTAAAAACACAAACTTGGAAACATGTTGATGACAAAGCAAAAGAGTACAATACCAACTTTTCAAATGTAATGGAACTTGATTCTATGTTTAGAGTAGCTGAGATTGTTTTACTTGGTGCAATTAACAGAAAAGAGTCTCGTGGCGCACATGCAAGAACTGATTATACTAAACGTGATGATGCAAACTTTTTACATCACACACTTGCTTACTATGATCCAAATGAACCAATTATGAAAACACATCCTGTAACAATTACAAAATATCAACCAGTTGAGAGGAAATATTAGATGACTCAAGACGAACACAAAGAAGGAATCAAAGGAATGGCTAATCCAAGCCGTTATGGAATTGAAAGGGTAGCTTACTGGTTAATGAGATTAAGTGGATTGGGACTACTGGCATATTTTGTCGCTCACATTTATGAAACAAGTAACATTTTAAGAGGACAGGTAGGATGGGATGAATTTCTAGAATTAACCCAAACCACTGAAGGACATCTTTTCTTGGCAATTGTAATTGCAATGTGTGTATTTCATACTGTTAATGGAATTAGAGTAATGATGGGACATGGAGGAGTCGGAGTAGGAAAACCTGCAAGACCCGATTATCCATATGATCCAGCATCACAAAACTATCGACACAAAATAGGTATCTATTCCGCAATAGTTCTTGCGGCAATTGCTATGATGTATGGATTAGCGGTAATGTTCGGTGAATGAAATGAGAGAAAGCACAATTATGAAAATTCACTATGGAACAGCTCTGGCAGCGGTAGCTTTAGTTGCAGTTCATATCTTAATGCGTCTTACAATGGGATTTGCAGAGTCTTTAGAATATGAAACTGTTCTTGCAAATTACAAATTTATTCCATATGCTGTAATGCTTGAATTAATACTAATCCTACTTTCTATTCATGGGTTTAATGGATTGAGAGTTATCTTATTGGAACTAAAACAAGGACCTGTTTATGAAAAAGCTGTTTCATATGGTTGTCTTGCAGCAATGTTTGGTTTAATAGCATATGGTTCACGAACAATTATTATGACTAACATGGGGATGACATAGATATGGCTCAAGTATCTCACATTGCAGATGAGCAAGGATCCACATCAATATCCTCGTCACAATCAATTACACTTAGAATTGCAAGATACAATCCAGAACATGATGATTCAAGTCAATTCATGGAATTTACAATTCCTTATGAACGATGGACAACCGTTTTGGAAGCGATTCTCGAGGTCAAAAAACATTTTGATCATTCAGTAGCAGTACGTTATTCGTGTAGACAAGCCACATGTGGTTCATGTGGAATGATGATTAATGGAAAACCTCGATTGGCATGTTTTACAAAAATTAGTGAATTAAACTCAAATGTTGTTACAGTTGAACCCATGAATAATTTCCCTATTATTAGAGATCTTGCAGTAAAGTTTGAAAGATTATTTGACACTCACCATAAAATCAAACCATATCTAATCCGAGATGATACTGAACTTGAATCTAACGAAAAAGAATTCTTGCAATCTCCTGAAGAAGTAGAACAATACATACAATTTGCAAATTGTATCAAATGTGGATTATGTAATTCTGCATGTCCTACTATGGCAACTGATTCTTCTTTTGTTGGACCTCAAGCATTAGCTCAAGCATATCGATATGTTGCTGATAGTAGAGATAAAGGAAAGGATTCTAGACTGAAAATTATTGACGAATCCCATGGGATCTGGAGATGTCACTTTGCTGGTTCTTGTAGTCAAGTATGCCCAAAAGGCGTTGACCCAGCAATGGGTATTCAATTGCTTAGGGGTTATTTACTAGGTTTTAGAGGTTAACCTAACTTCTTTGGTTTTGGACTGTTATTTACTTGATTGTTAATCTGTTCTGCCATAAAGTGATTTGATACATTCACTTTAACATCCTCAACTCCATCCACTTTCAAGAGATTGTCATGAACATCCTGACAAATCTTAAAACCAAATACTGCAGGACAGAATGGACTGGTGAGATGCAAATCAACTTTGACATTGCTGTTATTGATATCTACTTCGTCAATCAATTCTAATTCTACAATCGAAGTGTTAATTTCTGGATCTACAATCTTTGATAGCTCATCAAAGATTTTCACTCTAAGCTGTTTGATATCTTGACTCATGTCGGCAAAAGCGTGGATGCTATATATAACCATTCTAGAACCTTAGATAATGTATCGTTCACGTCTTGATACTGATTTGAGTAATATTACATTAGATTATGTTTCATCAATTAATGATGATTCTGAAATTGCATATTATGATATTATTGGAAGTCAAGCTCATACCTTGATGTTATACCAAAATAATATCATGACAAAAAATGATGCAAAAAAGATCTTATCTGTACTAGATATTTTGAAAAATGAAAAATTTGATGCATCTTCTGGAGCTGAAGACATTCATGAATTAATCGAATCTCTAGTAATCAAAAAGATTGGTATGGCAAGTGGTGGGAAAATGCATACTGCTAGGTCTAGAAACGATCAAGTTACTTTAGACATTAGAATGAAAATTCGAGATGATATAAACATCATTTGTAATTGTCTTTTAGATACTATTGAAGCTTTAGTTTCTGTAGCCAAAAATCATCAAAAAACAATCATGCCACTCTATACTCATCTTCAACAGGCTCAAGCTGGGTTATTTTCCCATTATCTTTTAGCTCATGCAGATGTATTATCTAGAGACTTTCAGAGACTCTATGAGACCTTTGAAAGAGTGAACCAAAGCCCACTAGGTGCAGGACCTGTTGGAGGAACAAGTATTCCAATTGACAGACAAAGTACGGCAAAAATGTTAGGTTTTGATGGTGTTGTAGAAAATTCAATTGATGCAACAAGTACACGTGATTTTGTTGCTGAATATATTGCAATGATTTCAATTTTGATGACCAATCTAAGTAAAATATCTGAAGATTTTATAATCTGGTCAACGTCTGAATTTTCTTTTATTGAACTTGCTGATGAATTCACATCTCCTTCAAGTGTTATGCCACAAAAGAAAAATCCTGATATTTTAGAATTAACCCGTGGCAAAACATCTGAAATAATTGGGAACCTTACTGCGATTCTCACTACAATCAAAGGATTGGCAACTGGTTATGGACGTGATTTACAGCAGATTAAATCTTCTATCTGGTCAACATCAAAAATTTCTATTAGTGCATTATTAATTTTAAAATCTGTACTTCTAACTTTGAAAGTAAATGAAAAACAAATGAAAAAGGTTACAGAATCTAGTAATCTTATCGCGCTTGATATTGCTGAAAAATTAGTTCAAGAAGGAATTCCTTTTAGAGTAACCCATAAAATTTCAGGAATTTTAGTACAATTATCTTATCAATCAAAAAAACCTATTTCAAAATTAACGTTAGAACAAATAAACAAATCTGTATCTGATACCAAAGTAGATCCAGAAATTGTATCTAAAATCATTTCTAACACTACTATTGTTTCTTCTCTTAAAGACAGGAAGTCATTTGGATCATCTGGGTATGATGAACAAAAAAGAATGATTTCTAATAGAATTCAAAAGATTAATCAATATAGACTAGACGTCACTAAAAGAGAAAATAAAATCAGTTCTTCTATTGAAACGCTGAATAAACAAATTGATGAAATTATTAAATAAATAAAAGAAAAGTAGCGGGTCTAAAGGGATTCGGACCCTTGACAACCGGATTAAAAGTCCGGTGCGCTACCTGGCTGCGCCATAGACCCTCATCAAAAATGCTTTTCGTGTATAATTTAGTCTTTTACAAAATTTTTTCTTATGACAGAAACTTTTAATCTGGCAATTTTATTCAAACAACTTGTGCCCTTGTAGTATAGCCCGGTCTAGAATTCGGCCCTGTCACGGCTGAGACGCGTGTTCAAATCCCGCCGAGGGCGCCATTATCTCTTAATTTGAAAATAATCTACGATCAATTAGAATTTTCTTGATTGTTGTTGAAAAATTAGTAATAGTCTAATCCCCTACAAGAATATTAAAATTCAGGCAATTTTAGTAAAACTTGATGTCTGAAGAGAAAAAAGAATCTGAAGTAGGTACAAAAACTACTGAAAATTCATCATCTGAAAAGACATCTGTTGAAGGATCTTCTAAAAATGACGTAAAAGCAGCTAAAGAAGCAAAAGCAGCTGAAGAAGCAATTGCAAAAGCCGAAGCTACCGCAAAAGCTGCTGAAGCCGCAGAAGCTGCTGTAAAAGAAGCTCTTGTAAAAGCACAGGCTGCTAAAGCTGCAGCAGAAGCCGCAGCTGAAGAAGAATACAAAGCAATAACAGCTGAAGTTAAAGCTGATGCTGCCAAGAAATCTGATTTCACTTTTAAACGACAAGGCGAAGAAATCTTCAGACGAAAAATGGGAGAACCTGAATTTTTCTTAGATAAAAAAGATAGATTCCCAAGACCAATACTTTCACAAGAACAACAAGAATCCCTAACAAGAAAAGCAGAAATTCCACAAGATCAAACTCCTGTTTATGTTCCTCAACATGTGCTAAGTCCAGAATTTGGAGGTGTTTCAAATTATGAACGTGGTGTTGATTCCTTTTTAGAAGAAGCAAAACTAAAACTTGAAAAATTAAAGAGTGATCAAGAAGCATCTGAAAAAGAAATAAGAGATGCTGAAAATGAAATTATTTACTTAGAATCTTTACATGAAAATTTCTATATTGGGATGAATGTTTTTAGAACAGCTAAAGGTGGACGGGATAAAGTTAAGGCATAACAGGTGAATGATTTGAGTCAGATATCTTTTGATGTGATTAATGCGAGAGTAACTTTCAAAAATATTCCTATACATACATTATCAAAATTCACTTTCAAAGATGTTGATGCAGCTTGTGCAGAATTTAAAAAAATTCCTGGTGTTGCGGAATGTGTGATAATTCAGTCGGCAACTCGAGTTGAAATCTTTACAGTTAGTAATGTTGAAACTGATGATTCTCCAGATGCAAGAAGACCTGAAGGTAAAACACTTGTCTTAAATCAAATCAAAGATACTTGGGTATCTTTATCATCATTAGAGCAAATTGATATTGATCATTTTGATCAAACTCTTGAAGTTTACAAAGGTGATGATGTATATCTTAATCTTTTGAGATTGGCTTCGGGTTTGGATGCTTTAGTCGTTGGTTGGCAAAATGTTTTTGATGATGTTGTTCAAGCATTATCAACTGCAAAAAGTGCAGGAACATCTGGCCCAATTCTCAATAAATTGTTTGAAAATGTAATTCGATTATCTACTCGAATGAGAGATACCACCGGAATTTCAAAAGATGTTCTTTCCCTTGGTGATGTTGCTGTAAAACTTGTGGATGAAAAAGCAGGATTAGATTCTAAGAAAAAAGTATTGATAATTGGAACTGGCGAGTCTGCAGCAACAGTTGTAAAAGCTTTGGATAAAAAGAGTATTTCATTTGATGTCACAAGTCGAACTCTTGAACGAGCAACTGGTTTTACAATCATATTGGGTGGGACTCCTATAGATTTCAATGATGTCTTAACAGGGTTTGACAAGTATGATATTGTTTTTGTTGCAACCACATCTGATTATTTCTTAATTACGTATGATAGAATTAGATTAGTAATGGAAGAAAAGTCAAAGGGTACGCTAGTTTTAGATTTATCAGATCCCAGAACTGTTGATGAAGGAATTACTGCTCTTCCTGGAATCAAGTTATTGTTTAGAGATCAAATAGCAGAAATTTATGAAGAAAGTGTAAGAGCTAGAACAGGTATTATTCCTGCAGTTGAAAAAATTATTGAAAAAGAACTTCCTGTTTTATCTGCTAGAATGAAAAGATTAGATGCTTAATTTCTACAAACCTTGTTTTCTTAAGAGAAACTGCATTATGGCTTCTTTTGAATAATCTATTCCATGTTCATCATAAGTATGGCTTCTAAAGTCTTCAATCACTTGTTCTATTTCACCATCTGCTACAAAATCACACTCAAAACCATAATCTCTGCATTTCAGCTGTGCCATGTTTTGATGAAAGACCATCAATATAAAAATCCACGGTATGTCCTAATTTAGTAATACCGTGTTACTAAGTTTGATTCTATTCTAACTGATAATTTTTTTTGTGAAAATTCTATCCGTAAGACTCATATTTTATGGCAAAACTACCGTCTGGTTTTTTTTCATGTTCCGTTACAAATCCTTTAGGCCCTAGATATTCTATTACTCCATCTATAGTTCCTTGATAACCACAAATGTAGATGATTGTATTATCTGGAGTTATTTCTTCTCCTACCATCTCTTCTACTGGTGACAACCCTGTTTTTTTATTAGGCTTGAAAAATGACTCCACTCTTCCCACATGACCGTTCCATGATCTGTTGAAAAATTCTTTTGGTCTGCTAATAGCCGCTCTATATCTAAAATTCCATTTGTCCCTTCCTCTTTTTTCACTTTCTAACTCTAAATCTGTTAAAAGACGCTTGTAGCTTAATTCGTCAACATAGCTTGCACCATGCAGTATAACCACTTCTCGTTTATCATTAGTATCATGAAAATGTTTTGCAAATGCAATAAATGGTGCCAATCCTGTACCTCCTCCCACACAAATTACTCTTCTATTGTCTTTTTGACCGTTAGGTAATTTATCGCTAATCTGCAATGCAGCTCCTGTTGGATCTCCAAGAGATACTTCATCACCAACGCTTAGATAAAATAATTCAGTAGTTACTCTACCTGGAAGTGGTTTTCTAACCCATCTAATTACAAATTCAAAATAATCTCTATTTTCAGCATGCGATGCAATTGAGTATGCTCTTCTAACAATTTTTTTTTCTGATGGAATAGGAAGACCTATTGTTAAAAATTGACCTGTCTTGTATTGAGGCATGCCATTTTCTGGTACCAATCGGATAATAACAAGATCTTCTTTTAGTAACTCTCTATAGACTACCTTTGCTTTCATCTCAGTTACCATACAAGATGTTTTTTTGTGACTTTGGATAAATATATTTCTGTTATAATTTGAACAAAAAATTCCAATATTGTTCTAATACATCAAATTACCTATGAAATCCATATAATTCAATTTATGAAGTTAATTATTGATCTATTTCTGACATTATCTCATCAAGAATTTTCCTATTTGCTGCAGCAATGAATGAAACCCTTGTCTCATAACTAAGATCTGCATCCAGCGGATTTAGATCTACATCTAATAATAATCCCCCAGCTTCTTTGACAATAAGATAACCTGCCGCAATATCTTGAATTCTAATCTTGTCTCTCAAATCAATAAAAATATCAATTAAACCGCTAGCAAAAAATGCCATTTCTAGAGCATTTGCTCCAAAGTGTCTAAGATGATTGTATTTTTCAAAAATTGGAAGAAATCGTCTAACTAAATCCTTTGACGCTCCTGATATATTGATTCCTACAATTTTGTAAATTGGATCTTTATCCTTAATTTTAATTCGTTGTTTATTGAAAAATGAACCTTTATTTTTTGATGCCCAATACATTTCTCCATTTGCTAGATTTGTAATTATTCCATCTGTGATTGAACTAAGTTTATTTTCTGTTGCAAATGCTAAGGAGCTACAGAAGAAAGGTACTCCTCTTACAGCATTAGCGGAACCATCAATTGCATCCATTATTACATATCCTTTGGGATTGTCTGATAATTCAATACGTCCACATTCCTCACCTAAAACAATACATGCAAAATTAATTTCTTTAAGATAATCTAAAACAGTTCTTTCAGCAACAATGTCTATGTTTCTTGAAATATCTCCTCCAGCACCTCTGCCAAAGTTTCCAGCAGCATGTTCAGTCCCTGCAAGATCTCTGACATTTTTATAAATTCTGTTTGATGCTTCTCGAAGAATTTCTATTACTTCCACAATGAATATTTTCTACTTCGTAATTTAAGTGAAGAAAATTTTTGTTTTGAAAGCATAAATAACAATAAAGAAGCTTATGTTTGTGAGTGGGAAAGATCAATCTGTTGTAAGTAAAGAATCTTTGATGAGTACAAAACCTGGAAAACAAATAATGAAGCAAGCATTATTCAAATCAAAAGGTTTCAAGTTATTTAATAAATACAAAGAAGAAACAGAAAATGAATTTCCAAACTTCGCAGAAAGATTTGCGCAAAGTCTTCTAAATGAAATAAAATCTGATACTAATCCTAATTCTACTCAACAAGCATTTGGTAATGAAGTTGGTTCGACTGAAATTATTTTAAATTCTTCGGAAATTGAGCCTATAAAATCAAAATTAGAGAGTCTTGAAGTAATTCAAGATAGGGTAAACAGAATCTTGAATTCAAATTTTGTAAAGATGACATTTCCTGTTTTCAATGGATTGTTTGATGCCGCAGCAGAATTTTCTGGAAGAAACAATCCACAATTAAAACAAGATATGGTTGAAGGACATATTCTGGCAATTGATTTGAGTGAACCTATGGATAGAATTGTAGATAAAGATGAGGACTTGGAATTTCTTGATGATTACAAACTCATGAATCCCTACATTCTAAAATTAGCTAGAGATAAAATTTCAAATGGCGGTGAACAAGTTCTAAAGGAATTTGAAGAGGGATTTAAAGATGCTCGAATCGGACAATACTTAGATGAGAAATTAAAATCAAAACCAACTATGATTACTGAAGAAGAAATGACTCTCTCTTACAAAAAATATCGTGCAGTAATGGGAACTGCTGGTAGAAACATGGCTTTAGCAGAACGACCCTTGGGAGAAATCTTCTATTTGGGTATGGCACGAGCTGCAGAAGGTGTTGGATGTGGAAATGAGATTGAGGATTCAATAAAAAATGGATTTGTAAAAATTCCTTCTTGGCCACTTTACTATTCGTTATTAGCCAATGATGTGAAAAAAGGATTTAAAGTCACTTTGGAAAAAAGCAATCTGTATTTAGAAGATGCTCGACTTACTCTAGAGTTATTGCCCGAAGAATTTTCACACAAAGAATTTTTAGAATTTTTATTTTTGACTGTAGAACATTACAATCAATATTGGTACAATAAATTAGAAAAGTCCAATAAATGGTCCGAATTTCAATCAAAACTTCCCAAGTGATAACATTGATGTGGTCTGAAAAATATCGACCTCAGATTATTTCTGATATGGTAGGAAATGAAGAACCAAGAGCAGCAATAATGGAGTGGTTTGCAAAATGGAAAAAAGGTACTAAACCTCTTCTTTTAGTTGGTCCTCCAGGCATTGGAAAAACCACTATTGCTTATCTTGTAGCCAAACAATTTGGGTATGATCTGATTGGTCTAAATGCCAGTGATGTTAGAAGTAAATCTAGAATAAATGAAATTCTTATGCCTGTTTTGGGTAATGTAAGTGTTTTAGGAATTCCAATGATTTTTGTCGATGAGGTTGATGGAATTCATGGACGAGGTGATTATGGTGGTGCTTCAGCTCTTGTTGATATTTTAAAAGAACCTACAGTACCAATAGTTCTTGCAGCAAATAGTGACATGTCAGATAAAATGAAAAGTATTAAAAAAGTAGTCAAAACAATTTCTTTCAAACGAATTCCTCCTAGATTACTTCGAATTTATCTTGAAAATATTTTAAAAAAAGAAAATGCAAAACTAAGTCCTGGTTCATTAATCAAAGTGATTGAGAAATCCAAAGGAGACATTCGTTCAATGATTAATTTCACTCAATCTTTAGTTACTGGATTTAACCCACAAACAGAAACAACATTTGAAAATATTAATGTTGAAGATGGAATTAATGCTTTTTTTAAAGCAAATTCAATTGAAGAAGCTAGAATTGTTTTGTATTCTATGCAAATTGATCCTCGTGAAAAAATTAATGCATTCTATTCAAGTATCATTACAAGTAATTTAGATAATTCAAATCTTGCAAAATATTTAGAAACTATATCCAATGCTGATATGCTTTTCGGAAAGATTATGAAAACTCAGAACTGGAGACTTTTACGTTACCTAAATGATATTTTAATTAAATTGTATCATAACGATGATCGAATTAGATATTCACAATACAATCTCTCATGGTCATTACTAAATAGAATTCGATGGGATGGTGTAAAAATTAAATCATTGTCATCTGTAATGGCAAAAAAATTACATATCTCTTCAAGTGCTTTTGTAACTTTATGTTTACCTTTTGTTCTACTTTGCGTTAAAAATAAAACTCTAAGTCTAGAATTGGAGGAGACTTATGGCGATATTATTGAAAAGGAGATTGGATTAATTCAATGAGTTGGAGAAAAATCCCTATGAAATTCCCTGGAACATGTATAATTTGTAATAAAAAAATTGAAATTAATGAAATTGGTTTATGGGCAAAAGGATTAGGTGTAAAACATGAAAAATGTGCTCAAATAAATGAATTACAATGCAGTGTTTGTGGAGGTACAGCTGGCTGTCTTCAGTGTGAATTTCAGGAAACTTGTGATATTCCAAATGTATCTCAACTATGTATTTGTAAGAAATGTAGTGAAGAAAAAGGTGCTTTTAACTCTTATCAGAAATCAACAAACAAGAAATTCCCAATTTTAAACTCCTGAAATTATATAAAAACAACTATCTATGCATTTTTATAAACATTTCATGATATTTTTATTCTTAAACTAAATTAATATATGAAACCATATTAGACTAAGTTAAGTCATGCATTCTGAAAAGATTGAGCGATATTCTAAAAATAATACTACGGCATTTCAGGGAGGTGGCCAAGACAGAATTAAGGCTCAACATGATAAAGGCAAGTTAACTGCTCGTGAAAGAATAGGTCTTTTACTTGATGAAGGTACTTTTACTGAAATTGATCCGTTAACCACACATCACTATCATGAATATGATATGCAAAAAAAGAAATTTTTCACTGATGGTGTAGTAGGTGGTTATGGAAATGTAAATGGTAGACAAATCTTTGTTTTTGCTTATGATTTTACTGTTCTTGGTGGAACACTGAGTCAGATGGGTGCTAAAAAAATTACTAAACTAATGGATCATGCAGTAAAAACTGGTTGTCCTATTATCGGTATTATGGATTCAGGTGGAGCAAGAATTCAAGAAGGGATTATGAGTCTTGATGGATTTGCAGATATCTTTTATCATAATCAATTAGCTTCAGGTGTTATTCCACAAATTACTGCAAGTATTGGTCCTTCAGCAGGTGGTTCTGTATATTCTCCTGCAATGACTGATTTTGTAATAATGGTAGAAAAAGTAGGAACAATGTTTGTTACAGGACCTGATGTTGTTAAAACGGTTCTAGGTGAAGAGATTTCGTTTGATGATCTTGGTGGAGCTATGACACATGGTTCAAAAAGTGGTGTCGCACATTTTGTTGCACAAAATGAATACGAATGTATGGATTACATCAAAAAATTAATCTCTTATCTTCCTCAAAACAATACTGAATCACCTCCTAAAATCAAAACTGATGATGATCCAAATAGGATGGATCATAATTTAATTAACATTATTCCAGAAAATCCTCTACAACCATATGACATGAAAGAAATAATTAATTCAATTATAGATAATCATGAATTTTTTGAAGTACATGAATTATTTGCACCAAATATTGTTGTTGGATATGGACGATTAAATGGTCAAGTAGTAGGAATTATTGCAAATCAACCAATACATCTTGCTGGTGCACTTGATATTGATTCATCAAACAAAGCAGCAAGATTTATTCGATTTTGTGATGCATTCAACATTCCAATAATCACTCTCGTTGATACTCCTGGATACATGCCAGGATCTAATCAAGAGCACAATGGAATAATTCGACATGGAAGTAAACTACTATATGCATACTGTGAAGCGACTGTCCCACGAATTACTTTGGTTATTGGAAAAGCATATGGTGGTGCATACATTGCAATGGGAAGTAAAAATCTAAGAACTGATATTAATTATGCATGGCCAACTGCAAGATGTGCTGTTTTGGGAGGAGAAGCTGCAGTCAAAATTATGTATAGAAAAGAACTTGATAACGCAGATGATCCTGAAGCCCTCAAAAAACAATTGATTAGTGAATTTACTGAAAAATTTGAAAACCCGTACGTTGCAGCATCCCATGGTACTGTAGATAATGTAATTGATCCAGCTGAAACAAGACCTATGCTTATCAAAGCACTTCAAATGCTTGAAAACAAAAGAGAAAAACAACTTCCAAGAAAACATGGAAACATCAACCTGTGATTTGAGATGATTGAGAAAGTATTGATTGCAAACAGAGGAGAAATTGCTTTACGTGTTATTAGAACATGTAAGAGACTAGGAATCAAAACTGTTGCAGTTTATTCTGATGAAGATTATGATTCATTACATGTTAAACAAGCAACTGAGGCTTATCATATTGGAGAAGCAGCTCCTGCAAAATCTTATCTTAATCAAGAAAAAATTCTTGAAACTATATTGTCTTCTGGTGCAGACGCAATTCACCCCGGTTATGGATTTCTTTCAGAAAATTCCGATTTTGCAACTACTTGTGAAAAAAATAACATAAATTTTATTGGACCATCAGGAAAATCTATGGATCTTTGTGGTGATAAAATGCAATGCAAAGCTGCAATGCTTAAAGCTAAAGTACCAACAGTTCCTGGAAGTCCAGGACTTGTAAAAGATGTTGAAGAGGCATTAAAAATTGCAAATGATATTGAATACCCTGTAATGCTGAAATCCGTTTATGGAGGTGGGGGCCGTGGAATTAGAATTGTTACAAATGATAAAGAATTACGTGAAGGCTTTGAAACAGTTACAAGTGAATCTATTTCTGCTGTAGGCAAATCTGCCATCATTGTTGAAAAATTCCTTGAAAAAACAAGACACATTGAATACCAAATGTGTAGGGACAAACATGGAAATGCTGTTCATATTTTTGAAAGAGAATGTTCTATTCAAAGAAGAAATCAAAAACTCATTGAACAAACACCTTCTCCTGTAGTTGATCAAGAAACACGAGATAGAGTCGGTGAATTAGTAGTCAAAGCATCAGAAGCAGTTGATTACACTAACTTGGGAACTGCTGAATTCTTAAGAGCTGATAACGGCGAATTTTACTTTATTGAAATTAATGCTAGATTGCAAGTAGAGCATCCAATCTCTGAGATGGTATCTGGATTAGACTTTGTTAAACTTCAAATAGATATTGCAAATGGTGAACCACTACCTTTCAAGCAAAAAGATCTTAAAATGAAGGGTTATGCAATTGAATGCAGAATTAATGCTGAAGACACATTCCTAGACTTTGCTCCTTCAACAGGACCAGTACCTGATGTGACAATTCCATCTGGACCTAGTGTTAGATGTGATACTTACTTGTATCCTGGATGTACTGTATCTCCATTTTATGACTCTCTGATGGCTAAACTGTGTACATGGGGACAAACCTTTGATGAATCCAGAACTCGTATGCTTACAGCATTAAATGATTTTTATATCCAAGGAGTAGAAACATCAATTCCTCTTTATAAAACAATTCTAAATTCAGAAGAATACAAAAAAGGTGATCTCTCTACTGACTTTTTGAAACGTTATGGTATGATTGATAAATTAACTGAAGATCTAAAGAAAGAAAAAGTCGAGAAGAGTGAAGCTGCGATTGCCGCTGCAATAGTTCATTCTGAATACTTTAAGAGCAGAATTCAAAGTGACTCTTCTTCTAGTCCAAACTGGAAATATAAATTGGATTGATGATAAATGGATTATAAAATATCTGACATTGAAAAATCATTTGAAGGAAATATAGTACAAAGTCTTGGAAATAATGATTATGTAATTAAAATAAATGATGATGAACACAACTTGAAAATTATTAATATGAATTCTAATGGAATTGAATTTATTTTAGATCAAAAATATCACAAAGCAAAATATCTAGAACAGTCAACTAATGTAATGAATATTGTAATTGATAATGTTCCAATTATTATTAATCGACACTCTCACTTTGATGAAGTTGTTTACAAGCATTCAGGAGGTGCTGGTGCTGGCAATGCACAATTGTCATTGAAGAGTCAAATTCCTGGCAAAGTCGTATCAATTGCAGTTGCTGAAGGGGATTCAGTAAAGAAGGGTGATGTAGTTTGTACGCTAGAATCAATGAAGATGCAAGTTTCAGTAAAGGCTCACAAAGATGGAGTTGTGAAATCAATTAAAATTAAAGAAACAGCATCTGTTGCCAAAGGCGATCCAATCGCTGATATAGAATAAAAAAAGAAATTTTTACTATTTCAGGAAATTTTTAATTTCTTCATAGTTTGGTTCTTTTAATGGATCTTCTGAAACCCATTTGTAACCAATTTTCCCGTCTTCCATAATTATAAATACAGAACGTTTTGCTGCATTATAGTCTTTGATGTGAAGTAAATCTGGCATCAGTATGTCATAGTCACGAATTGTTTTACTTGAATAATCTCCCAATAAAGGAAAATTGAAGTTATTTTTTTCCGCAAATGCTTTATTTGCAAATGGACCATCATTACTGATTGTTACTATTTGTGCACCTAAATCTGCAATCTCTTGCCATGAATCTCTTAAAGTGCACAATTCAGCTTCACAAACTGGTGAACTGGCAGCAACTATGAATGATAATACAACTTTTTTGCCTTTAAATTCATCCAAAGTCCGCAATTTCAATTCTGTATCTGGAAGTTCAAAGTTAGGAGCTGTATCTCCAATATTCAACGTCATGATCGCATTTTACAAATGGTCTATAAAGTACTTTAGATTTTTTTTAAAATTTGATCGGAAAAAGAGAAGAATACCTTTTTATACAAAAATCAGAGTCAGAAGATGAATTGGTCGGGGAATTAGCGGGCAATTATAGTACCGTTGTATTGATGTTTGGCTTTGCTGTAGCAGCAATGGCTCCTGCATTAATTATTTCAAGAATGATTTCTCCAAGAAAACGAAGTAACCCTGTGAAGTTTTTGCCAATGGAATGTGGCCAAGTTCCAACTGGTGAAGGAAGAACTCATTTTATGATGCAATACTATCCTTACATTCTCATGTTTGTTGTTTTTGATGTAATGGCAATTTTCTTGTATGCTTGGGGTAGTGCTCTTTTGGAACTTCCTAAGAGTGCAACACTACCTATGATGGGGTTTTTAGCAATAATGTTTGGCGCAATGGCATTTGCATTATACCAATCCGGGAGAAGGAGAATATGGTAGTTTTTTATATAAATTATATTGATGAGGATAGGGGATAAGATTGCTTAAAGATTTAGTTACACCAGAAAACGCAAATGTCTTTATCGGAAAGTTAGGAGACATTTTAGAAAAAGCCATTGATAAACCATTGGGCTATGCCATCAATTGGGGTAGAATTTGGTCACTCTGGCCTGTCCACATTGAGACAGCTTGTTGCAGTGTTGAATTTGGAGCAGCATCCAGTCCTAGATATGATGTTGAAAGATTTGGTATCATTGAAGCGTTTGGTTCGCTTAGACAATGTGATCTAGTTGTTGTTCAAGGAACTATTACAAGAAAAATGGCACCACGTCTTAGATTAGTTTATGATCAAATGCCAGAACCAAA
>JAOTSS010000100.1 GCA_029864805.1 Candidatus Nitrosopumilus sp.
AAGGATACATCATCAACCCAGGAATAAAATTTGGTTGTGATTTTGCTGTTTATGAGAAAGGTCCTGGAATTGATCATGCACCATTTTTAATTCAAGTTTATACTAGAAATGAATCTATTTCAACAACAGGAATTGTTCTTGCAGGACGACTCGCAACAACAGTTAGAAAACAATTCATTTTAGCAATCCCAAAAGGAAAAGACAAAGTTGATTTTCTCGCGTTGGATTGGTGGAAGGCCTAAACAGATTTTATATGACCAGCGATTCGGTCATAAATGTCAAAAAGTTCTTTTGTGATTCCAAAAGCCAGATGATTATTCCATTTATTTCTAATTCGAATTGCACCATCAGTAGGTTCAACGTAGATTGTTGCATCCTTAACTGATTGTTTAGCAATCATCTCATTTAGTTCATCATCTGCATTGAGTTTTGATGCTAAGCTTCCAGCCCCAATCCATTCAACTTTTTGAACAGTCTTTGCTGCAAAATGACCTTTTGTTAAAAGTTTTGTTTTTGCAACATAGTTTGCAACAGCAATGCCAGAGTCTTTTTTTACAATGAAATGTGCTTGAAATCTATCTAAGGCACCCCAAGGAAGTGGATCTGGATCTTGCATTTTTATCCCTTTTGAATAATCTGTATTGTGTCAATATTTGAATTCTTGACATCAAGACATCCCCTATTAGTTATCATTCTTGCAGTATGAGCAAAATATCTACTATAGTAATCACCTTTTTCAACAGCATCTGTACCAATTTCTTTAGGTTCGGAATCAATCCCAATCTCTTTTAGCATATTACAAAATTTCTCAGGCCATGTTTGATAAACAAATGTATCTGGTTCTGTATCATGCATCAAAAATCATGAACCATACCCACAAATAAAGATATCAAGAAAAAAGACAGAGATCAATCAAATTAAATATCACAGAATGTTTGAATCTTTAACTATGTTAAAATTCCAAAATAAAATTGCCCTAGTCACAGGAAGTGGAACTGGAATAGGCAAAGCCATTGCTACAAAATTCATTGAAGAAGGAGCAAGCGTGATAATTCTTGGAAGAAGAAAAGAGCCATTAGAAGAAGCAGCAAAGGAACTTGAAGAGAAAATTCCTCAAGGCACAAATGCGTCGGTTAGAATTTTTGCAGGAGTTGATGTTGCCGATGAAACAGCAATGAACAACATGTTTGACATACTAAAAAAGGATAACGTAACTTTAGATTATATTATTAATAATGCAGGAGTTTCAGGTCCTGTTACTTGTTTTGCAAATGCTCCACTTGATGAGTTTAAAAGTACAATCGGAATTCATCTAACCGGGACATTTTGGGGCTCTGTTCAGGCATTAAAAGTAATGAAAGAAGGTGGAAAAATAATTACAATTTCAACATTTTTTACAGAAGAAAGACCGTTAGAACAAAGACCTTACAGATTTAGAAGTCCATATACAGCATCTCAAGGTGCAAAAAATAGATTAGCAGAATTAATGTCATGGGAATTAACAGATAAGGGAATCATTTCGATTGCAACAAATCCAGGGCCAGTGCATTCGGACAGAATTTACAAAACAGTTTACCCAAAAGCTGCTGCAGAATTTATGAGAGTTAGTGGATTTGAAGATTTAATTCCAACAGAAGTAGATGAAGCAAATAAAGAATTGCTCCCATTATTAGGAGAAGACGAAAACGTTGTCAAAGAAGGAATTGTAAAAGCAGCAACAAAACTTGCAAACGGCAAAGACGTTTCAAAATTAGCTGAGACATTTACAAATCTACTAAATAAAATACAAACCATAGCAGAAAAAGTTCAAAACAACACATCACACATGATTGCAAACAAGGAATTCCTATCACAAAGCCAAGTCGCAGAATCAGTACTCAATCTTTGTGATGATGAAATTGCAAAAATAATTAATGGTAAAGTAATTCCAGGAGACAGAGTATTTTATCCAGTAAAACCACATATTGGAACCACTACACCGGGAGTTCATCAACCAGATTTTACAGGAAAAGCAGTTGTTTTTACAATTGATGCAACAGACAAAGACGATGCTGAACGAGTTGAGTTTTTGGCACAACATGTCGAGAAAAATGGAGGAAAAGTAGCATGTTTCATATCTCAATCAACATCGGTAGAATTACAAGAACATATCAGTAGTAAATTTCACTCTCATGTAATTGACATAAAGAATCCTGAGGAAATTGCAAGATGGTTAAACACTGCAAAAACCAACATTGGGGATATCCTAGGAGTTATTCATGTAACTGGAAAACTACCAGATATATCAAAATTAACAGAATTATCAAGAAGTGATTGGGAAGCATTAACTGAAAAATTCATCTCAACTCCAGCCATAGTTGCACAAAGAGCACTTGAGCAATTTGTTCCAGGAGGAAGTAAAGACCCACGTCTTTACAAAGATGCAAAAGGAGCAATCATGATAATTGGACCAGACTTGCCAATTGGAAAGAAAGTTACGGGTACGCAAAGAGCACAAGTGGAAGTTTTCAGAGGAGCGCTAAGGCCATTTACAACTACAGTTAATCAAGAATTAAGTGACGTTCTCAGTTCAAAAATCAGAATGTTTACAATTTTCCCAGGTTCTGTAACTGGTTCAGCTCCAAACAATCAAAGAATTGTAGACGCATTTAATTTTCTAGTATCAGATAATGCAGTTTCATCATCAGAGATAGTTTTCTGTGTTGATGAATCAAGATAAGAATGAAAAAATTTTCAGAATTTAGAGTAGGTGATTCATTTTATTCCACATGTAGTATTTCAGATAAAGAATTAGAAGAGTACCTAAATTTTTCAAGAGTCAGAAATGCATTCTTAGAGGACAGAAAAAAAGAAGAAGAAAAAATAGTTTCAGGCAGAGCAATCCTATCAAGAATGGAAGGAGAGTTTACAAGACTGAGTCAAATTTATGGAAATCATATTGTTTTTATTGGAACAGATGGAGATCCAGAATGGGAATATAGAAACACCAGATTTCTAAAGACATTGTATACTAATCAAATTTTGAAATTAAAGTTTACAGTATCACAAAAAGACAACATTGACGATGAATTTGGAAAGATTGGAATTGATTATGAAGGAACTAATCAAGACGATGAAATAATTGTTCTTTCAAAAAGAAACATTTACAGAATAAAGAAAGAACCGCCAAGGTAAATTAAATACCAAAAAGGTAACTAGATCTCATCGATTCTCAGATCAGTTGAACAGTTTAGTAAAACAAGTATGAAACTATAAGAATTAGTTAATCTAAAATCCAAAAAATTCAGCATTACCTATTACTGAATCAAAAAAAAGTTTCCCTGCAGCAACCAAAATTACAACAGAAACAATAATCTGCAAATATCTTTCTTTGATATCAATAGACAACCGTGCACCAATCAATCCTCCAGCAAAAGAACCAATTGCCAGGAATCCTGCTTGAGTGAAATCAGGATGGCCAAGAAGACTATGCGAAATAACTCCAGATAATGAGGAAAATAACAATATCAATTGAGACGTAGGAGCTGCTCTTTTCATAGTCATTCCCATTCCAACAACCATTAAAGGAACAAAGATAATGCCTCCACCTATTCCAAAAAATGCAGAAATGATTCCTGCAAAAAAGCTTGCACCTATTGCAAAAATCATTATTTGTTTAGATAATATTTTTTCTTTATTTTCAATTTTTTTTTTCAAAAAAATGTAAGCTGCTGATGCTATCAATACAAAAC